>JAJYGA010000135.1 GCA_021785255.1 Actinomycetes bacterium | reverse complement strand
CAATGGGTTTGTTGAGAGGATGTCCTCCCATGGATCCGTAGAACTTGGCGTCTCCAAAGGTGAAGACACCACCGTCAGAGGCTACCAACCAGTACCCTTTCCCATCTGGGGTAGCTGCCATGCCGACAATGGGTTTGTTGAGAGGCTGTCCAGCCATCGATCCATAAGAAGCCGCACTGCCAAAGGGAAGTACTGCTCCATTTGAAGCGGTTACCCAGTACCCCGGACCAAGAGTAGATGCTCCTAGATCATTAGAGATCGTTATCGGGCCAGATAGCTCAAACCAGTCGGAGTTCAGTCCGAAGTGAGAGGCGAATGAAGCTCCACTTATCTCTACAGAACCGGCAGTCCCGATGATACTGATGGCAGTAACTCGGCCCCCCATATCGCCATATCCATTTCGTGAGTCCACTACCAGCTGAGTCAACGTTCCGATAGAGGGAAATTGAGTTTCAATCTGAGAGGTAGTAATCGTTTGAGTCCAAGTGTTGTAGTTGTTGCAGATCTGAGACGTACAGATGTTGTCATAGGCATCTGGTACCGCCGGGAACTGGCCGTTATTTGTGTATCCACCTGTCGAAGCTGAGAACTGCGTCTCGGCAATCTGACCGTTGGGCCACTTGAGAACTTGTCCGGCAGTAGCTAGAATCGCCTGGTCCACAAGTTGATACAGACTAGCATTAGGCGAACTTGGATTCCACATCCCGCTATAGACCTGACACTCGGTAGAGTCACAGGTATCTGCAAATCCAAACCAACCCATGGGGCTAGAGAGGGCAAACGATCTTGACTCTACAGCTTGAGCTTCAATCGCTTGAAACCCCCAGGGTTCACCCTGAGGACCAGCGGATCCATAGGTTCCCCATATCGCTGGTGTTTCGCTGGCAACGACGCCTTGTAGGTACGACTCCACCGGAAGAACGTTTACGGTCCTTTGAAGGGGAAGGCTACCTGATACATAAGTAATACCCTGAATATAACCATAGACGTGTTCGACGTTCCCATTTGAATAACAAAGCTGGAGAGAGTTGTTCCAGTTTTCGCCGGACATAGCAGCTATGGAGGTTCCCACCCCAGGAGTAATGACGGCAGACGATCCACTTAGGTTAGAGGCGACCTGGTTCCAAGATGGCGTAACTCCACATCCACTCACAGAGGTAGTGGACACCAACGCATTGTATCCGTTTGTTCCTAGCGCCAGCTGTGTTAGATAGCCTCCTGGAACCGACACCCCTGCTATCTGATAGTTGACCGGAGAGTAGACAGTGATGTTATTGAACGCATTACCTTGAAGTTCCACGCTCACTAATTGGTTTGGAACCGTCGCTAAGTTAGTTCCTCCGTAGTAGTGTCCAAGTATCCACTGATACGTCTGTTGTCCTAAGATCGCATAGCCTGCTTGGCCATACTGTCCTGCGCCATATCCGTGACCCCATCCATGGCCGGACACTGTTATCACAGCACTGGAATCGCCAAAAGCAGGAGACGCTGTCACCGCAAACACCGCTGGAATTGAAAGTGGAGAGATAAGTAGGGTTTTCTTCGCAATCCTCACTATCTGACGAGACCGTCGACTTCTTCGAGAATGGAGCCCTTTACGCAACTATTCACCACCTATCGCGAGCATGCCCGAAAGCTTCGCGCCGCGAGTCCATACGTCCCTGTACCAACCGACCGATCATTAGATCGATTATGTTTCAGTTATTTTCGGACGACAACTTAAAAAACTTTACTCCTCGTAAGGACGGCTTGCAGAAATTTGCGTAGATTAATTATCTCTTATCACCAACAGAGACTCTCTCGAACTCTCAAATCTGCCTTGAATTCGAAAGCCAGGGCAACTCATTTTCTAACATCGTTTTAGCTTTGCCATCTTTGCAACTAGGCTAAGGTCTTGCCGAACCGTTCTACTACCGCAGGAGAGATTTCCTTGTCAACTGAGTCTGAAACCGATTCTTCGTCGATTTATGAAGCACTTGAAATGGATATAAAGACTTTCCAAAACGAGTTGTATGCTCAGATCGAAAAAGAAGTACATGAAAGGCGTAGCCAGGGCGAGTATCCTCCGGCTTTCGAACTTGCCATGGACAAGGCCTTCAAAAGGCATGCTCCACACCCTGGTGAAGCATCTGTATACTCAGCCGAGCACCTACTGGATATGGTTGAAGCAACTGGTTACATAGATATTGCTGTTCCCACCACGTCTTCAACTCCAGGAGTTGCCTATTTGAAGTTATTTGTAAAGAAGTTAACAGCGTGGTACTTCAACTATATTGCCCAACAACTGTCAAACTTTGTCGTTAATCTCGTACATCTGCTTCGAGTAATACATGTGAGGTTAGACAAGCTAGAAAAAAGGGTCTATGAACTCTACCCAGAGATCATCGCAGCAGATCTACCTCCTTCTTTGGGACTTTCCATCTACGATCTTGTACAAAAAGAAATAGAGTTGACCTCGGTCAAAGGTCGTTTACTCGTCACGGAGTGCGCATCTGGAGACGCATTGAAGACTATCTCAGACCTTGGGTTAGATGTCTATGGAATCGACCATAGAGAGAAGTTGCTTGAAAACCGCAACGACCGACTAGATATTCGATGGGAAACTTTGAGTCACCACGTAGAATCACTTGCTTTAAACTCTCTAGCAGCGGTAGTTCTCCAAGGCAGCTTCGAACTTCGATCTGCTCACGATAAAGCTGACATTTTGGCTACCTTGTCCAAAGCAATCAAACCCAACGGCCTCTTGCTCCTACTGCATCACGAGCCAGCTGTCTCCACCGATGTCTTGGACTTGACCGTTGCTAAAGAGCTGGCGCCCGGACGTCTTTTCTCGGAGGTTACCTGGCGGCACATGCTCAATCTGGTGGGCTTTCAAGTCATCTCCCACGGAGCGGTTCCTCCTCTTGACAAAGATGGTGTTTTGGGAAACTACCTTTTGGCGAGATTGGAGTCATAGCCTGATGGACTTAGAGATACACCAGTTCATACCCTCTCTCTCACTTCGAGACGCGGTCGGCCAACACACCTTAGCTCTACAGCAGACACTTCTAGAAGCTGGAATCACATCGATCGTCTACGCCGATGAGATGAAGGAAAACGCCAAAGACTATGCCATCAACTATCGCGAACTACCAAGGAAGTTCTCCGATCGTCGATTCCTCATATACCAAGGTTCAACAGATAGCCCTATGGCGTCGTTTCTTTCACAACGACACGAACCCATCCTTATGAACTATCACAATATCACTCCAGCCGAGACCGTCATCGATTGGGATGTCGGGACCGCAGTAGCTTTGGGGATGGCTGTAGCCGAGATCTCAAGATTTGCTCCCCACGTCGCTTTAGCCTTTACCGTCTCTAAGTTCAACGCCTCAGATCTTTTACGACTGGGATACAAAAATATTGAACTAGCTGCTCCATTTATCGCTCTATCGGAGACGCACCAACGAGAACCCCGAAGCATCACGCAAGGCTCAAAATGGCTGTTTGTTGGACGGGTAGTTCCAAACAAAGCCCAGCACGAGCTCATCAAAGCCTTCGCCACTTACAAAAAGATATATGACAAAAAAGCCACCTTGCAGATCGTTGGAAACCCCGCACAAATCAAGTACTACGAGTTCCTACAGACATTTGCCAAGGAGTTGGAGGTTTCAGACTCCGTGGAGTTCTTGGGATCCATCTCAGACACAGAACTAGCTCAAAGGTATAAGACATCCGACGTGTTCACTTGTACCTCTCGCCACGAAGGATTTTGCTTTCCTCTCATAGAAGCCATGAGAAACTCGCTTCCAATCGTAGCGTTTGCATCCTCTGCAGTTCCCGACACCTTGGGGAAAGCAGGAGCACTGGTAAGAGATCCAGATCCTTTGTCATTCGCTTCTGCTGTTCATCTCGTCCTTAAAGATACAACTTTACAGCGACAACTCCAAAATGGTGCTGTAGAACAACTCGATCGCTACAGCCCCACGAGAGCCAAGATAGAAAATCTGACGGCTATAAATAAAGTTGTAAGAAGCGAAGAACTATCAGCTCATATCGAGACGTTGAAAAACTCTAGGGCATGAGAGCGGCAGAAGTACCCCATCTTAAGATCTCTTTCGTGGTTCCACGATACGGTACAGAGGTGGTCGGTGGAGCAGAGAGTGCAGCACGAGCGTTTGCCGAAAATCTTGTAAAACTTGGCGTAGAGACTAAAGTTCTAACAACTACGGCAATCGATATTGACACCTGGGCACATCACTACCGTGAAGGTCAGACAACGCTAAATGGCGTTGAGGTGCATCGCTTCCGACCTGACAGCGGAAGAAGTGCAGCGTTCCCTGAGTTCTCAAACAAAGTGCTCTTTCTTCCTCGATCGACATCACTCGATGATTGCAAGAAATGGATCGAGTTACAAGGACCAGTCTCTGAAGCTCTGCTGGAAGCTATCGCTACAGATCGTAGCGACTTCCTCGTATTTTACCCTTATCTGTATCACCCTATCGTCTATGGACTTCCAAGAGTTAAAGACAGAGCTATACTACATCCGGCCGCTCATCCAGAACCTCCAATATATCTGCCCATCTTCAAAGAGGTATTCGAGTCGGCCAGGGCTATAATACTGCAGAGCCAAGCAGAAAGAGATGTTGTAAACAAGACATTCAAAGTAGGGGCAACCCGACAGTTGGAGCTTGGACTTGGAGTCGCTGGCCCACCAAACGATATCAAACAACGGCTCTCAAAGTATAAAAGCGAAGATCCGCCCTACATACTTTGTCTGGGAAGAGTCGATGACCACAAAGGCACAACGATGCTTTCTGACTTTTTTACCCAGTACAAGGAGCGTAATCCGTCCACTTTAAAGCTCGTTATGGCAGGACCTATAGTGGTCAAACCACCTAGCCATGAAGATGTTGAGATTCTTGGCGTTGTAAGTGACGAGCAAAAGTGGGAACTTATAGCAGGAGCTCAAAGCTTAATTTCTCCCTCGTATTTTGAGGCATTCTCAATCGTACTTTTTGAAGCATGGGCTCTGAACACGCCCGTAATCGTAAATCAAAGATGTGGTCCCACCTTTGAGCATGTCAGCCACAGTGGTGGGGGTCTAGCATTTTACGACTATCCAACCTTTGAAGTAGTCCTCAACCGCATAAGTAACGACTTAGAACTGCGAAAAAGATTAGGTGAACTTGGGAACAAGTACTACCTAGCCAACTTCACCTGGGAAAGAGTCATAAAACGCTACTTCAACTTCCTTATTGATCTAAAGAGTCACGGCTTTGATTTCGTCCAACAAGAACCAAGTCCGCTGGCGTAGATCTAAATAAATCCAAAAAACTGTCACATCTCTTGTTCAACAAAGGTAGAAAAGTTCAAAGCTAAGACACCGGATGACTTCTGGGGGCAAAGGACCTTGACTGAGTTGTCCATGGACTTCCAGTCAAGCAACGTTCCTCCATGTCGATCTATCAAAGAAACCGCAATACTGTAGACGCCTTCTCCAAGTGGCAAAGCACTTAGTCGAACCAGCACGTTCCCTTTCGCTGAAAGCTCCAGCGGGGGCATCTCCAAAGTCGCTGTATCTCCACGATAGACAGTTTCTCCCTTGGCATCTAGGATCTCAATGCCTAAGATTACTTCGACAGGAACGTAGTTGACGACCTCGTAGCCAACTCGCAAGGTGGCTGAGTCTCCACTTTGTATGGGTGCTGAAGCGCCGGTACTTTCTCCTTGAATCTCAAGGTTAGAGATGAGCACGCGTTTTTCAGCAGAGTTATGATGAGTCGAAAGTTTCACTGGAGCTTTGGCGTGCAGTGGATCGTTAGGGTCATTTACCAAGCTTGATCCAGCCATCTGGAAGTCGCGAAGAATAGAGATAGCATCTTGAACGCTCCCGTGTCCCACAATCTTACCGTGGTCCAGCACGTACGCCCGGTCACAGATACTCCTCACAAGATCAGGCGCATGGGACACAAAGACAATAGTTCGACCTTCTTTTTGAAAGGAGCGGATCTTGTCTATACACTTCCTTTGAAAGTTTTCATCCCCAACAGCTAGAACCTCATCCACCAACAAGATATGAGGATCCATGTTCACGGCCACTGCAAAACCCAATCGGGTTTCCGATCTAGATGAGTAAAACCTAACTTGATTGTCGATAAAGGGACCAATCTCAGCAAATTCAATAATGTCATCGATCTTTGATTCGATCTCTCGCTTGGGCATTCCCATGAGAGAGGCGTTCAAGAATATGTTTGCCCGTCCCGAAAGTTCATCCGAAAACCCCGCACCCAGCTCCAGCATCGAGGCTACTCTGCCTCGAACAGCAATTTCACCCCTTGTAGGTTGCAAGATTCCGGCAATACATTTGAGCAGCGTCGACTTCCCTGACCCATTATGTCCCAGCAGGCCCACAGTTTCTCCCTCGTTCACCTGCAAGGAGATGTCTCGAAGAGCCCAAAAGTCCTCATGAGGTATACGCCCTGCGTGGATAACCCGTTCCTTTAAAGAGTTGTACTTGTCATGCACCAAACGGAAACGTTTAGATACATCACGAACATCTACTGAAACGGACATCTACAGCTCCTCCGCAAAGTTACCCTCAAGCCTAGAGAACACATAAAGAGCGCCCATAAATAAAATCGCACCCACTACAATCTCAATCCCTACTGCTTGCATAAACCAACCAGGTGAAAAGTTAGGAAGGACATGAACGATCTGATGGTTAGTACCCATCGGCGATACACGGGCATAAAGTGCTCTCTGAGACAACAGCACCACCGGTGTCACAGGATTAAGCAGATACCACATCGTCAACCCGCGATGGGCAAGACCCACCTTCAACGTCAAAAAGGTGTAGACAACGGGAGTTGCCCAAAACCACGCGAGAAGAAGCAACTCCACTAGGTGCTGCATGTCTCGCAGATAGACGTTGATGGCCGAGAGAAAGATTGAAAGAGCTGACGCGATAATAAGAATCGCAAAAAGACCAAAAGGCAGTATCCAAAGGTAGTTCAGAGCTGGCGCTACGTGAAAAATGACCAAAAAAGTTACCAGCACGACAACCTGAAACAAGAAAAACACAAAAGCCGCACCTACGGAAGCCAAAGCAAGTATCTCTCGGGGAAATGCAACTTTTTTGACAAGAGCAGAACCGTTAACTATTGAGCCCGTACCTCCTTGGACTCCAGCTTGAAACATGTTCCAAACCAGCAGGCCCGTAGAAAGGTAGATTGCAAAAAGAGGGATTCCGTTCCTAAGGATCTTTTGAAAGACAATGTAGTAGATCAAGATGTACATAGCCGGATTGAGCATAGACCACGCAAAACCCAAGAAGGAGTTCTTGTACTTGACCCGGATCTCTTTACCTACTAAAGAGAAAAGAAGCCCCCTGTGTTTCCAGATGCTTCCAAGTCGCGCAAATACGCCAACTCTCGGACTCACGAGGTGAATAGGAAGCTCCTCATCACCCACGCGCGAGCCAGTGCCAAAGAAATCTGAACTTTTTTGTTGGCCTAGCACTTCGCCTCCATCTGAACCTATATCAGGCACAGGGTCTACTTTTCGTCATCCATCTTACTACTTAGCGGGCGGCTCTTCGCCGCCTGTGCTTGCTTCTGATTCTGAGGCCAACACCTTGCGGGTCTTGGACCTGGTAATAACCTCATCGATAAAACCGTACTCCTTTGCCTCTTGAGCAGTAAACCAACGATCGCGCTCGGAGTCCTCACGGATACGCTCTGGCGTTTGTCCCGTATGATAAGCGATCTTCTCTGCTAGAAGTTTCTTCAGGTGACTGATCTGTTCGGCTTGGATAGCTATATCAGACGCCTGTCCTTGCATGCCGCCCATTGCTGGCTGGTGCATTAATATTCGCGAGTTAGGTAGAGCAAAACGCTTCCCTGTAGTACCAGCACAGAGCAGGAACTGACCCATAGAGGCTGCTAATCCAATGCATATAGTCGATATGTCACAACTGACGTACTGCATAGTGTCATAGATAGCTAAGCCATCAGTAACTGAACCTCCAGGAGAGTTGATATACAAAAAGATATCCCGATTGGGATCCTCTGCCTCCAATAGTATCAGTTGCGCCGCAATCATATTGGCGGAACTCTGATCTACAACCGTTCCAAGAAATACGATCCGCTCTCTCAAGAGTTGTTGAAAAGTATCGGCTCCTTTCACGTCTGGAACGGCCAATGTAACGACGTCTTTCATAGACGCTTCTAGCAATGAATTTTCAGCCATAAATGTAACGCTAATATGTAATTTCTCACTACATGCCCGTACATGCAAGATACGTTTCACTGCTAAACTTTTGTACCTTGCGGGCGTGGCGAAATTGGCAGACGCGCTAGGTTTAGGTCCTAGTACCTTATAGGTGTGGGAGTTCGAGTCTCCCCGCCCGCACGACTCGATAGATCTGGACAACCATTATCAGATCGAAGACCTATCTCCTGCCAGTTCTTTTCGAGGTGCCTCACGCTGAAGTCTGCGGCAGTGCCGTTGCCTTGGCCACGTGGGACCTGATAGCTTTGAGCTGTGTACCTACCGTCACCGTCAACCCTCGAACTGGGACGTGACGAGATAAGTCGCTCTCCAACGTAGAAAGGGAAAGGCCCCGAAACTTCGTGCCTGGAGCGACAGAGAAGGTAACCTCTTTGCCCGTTGGCAACTCAAGTGTCACTTGAGAGGGCGACACAGCGACGTAAAGTCCGTAGTCTCTAGTGACGACCACAGTCGTACCCTTTTTCTTCAAGTAGTAGCTGCTAACGACCTGATAAGGGTGTCGATGTGTTCGCTTATGGATAGGTCTAATTGACTTTGCACTAAGAGTGATAGAGTTACTGCCGGAACTTGCTTGAGCAGGAGAACTTGATCCAGCCAGCTCGTAACCAGTAAGAGAGGCACCCAGCAGGACTCCCAAAGAACCTAAGGTAGTAATAACGAATGTAGACTTCTTGAAGGTACGCGTTAACTTTAGTTTCATAATCAACATCTAAGTGGACATATGTTAGAGACCAATGGGGCTAAGGTTAGGATGTTGTTAGAAGTGAAAAAAGACAAGCCCTTCGGGTGAGTTGACGAACTCTACCATCTTTCTTATAGCTTCTGCCCGATGAGATACGAGATTCTTTTCGTCCATTGACAGCTCAGCAAAGCTGCGTCCGTCACCGTGAGTGGGAACAAAGATCGGATCATAGCCAAATCCATTAGAACCAACTGGTTCCTTTGAGATTCGACCGTCGATCCTACCTTCAAAGGACACCCATTTACCATCTGGCCGGCAAAGCACGATAACACAAATGAAGTACGCCGATCGATCTTGCACATGGTCCATTAGTTGTAAAAGCTTGGTTGTATTCTCAGAGTCAGTAGCATAGGCACCAGCAAAACGAGCCGAGTGAACTCCAGGAGTTCCTCCTAAAGCTGGTACGACTAGTCCGCTGTCGTCCGCTAATGATACCGTCATCGTCTCTTTGGCCACCGCTTTTGCTTTCAGCAAAGCGTTTCCTTCAAACGTCTCTTCGGTCTCTGGCACTTGGGCAAGAAAACTTGGCCGAGGATGCACATTCAATCCAACTAACACCCGCGTTATCTCCTCCACTTTGTGGTGGTTAGTGGTGGCCAAGATCAGGGTTTGCAAAACTACCCCTCGAGTACTTTCTTTTGCAACGTGAGGAGCTCATCGATACCTCGTTCTGCCAATCGAATCATTTCAACAAGCTGAACCTTGGAAAACGTAGAACCCTCTCCTGTTCCTTGCACCTCAATGAAGTCGCCTTCATCGTTCATGACCACGTTCATGTCAACCTCAGCCACGGAGTCCTCTGAGTAATCGAGATCCAAGAGAACCTCACCAGACACCACACCGACGGACACTGCTGCGCACTGCCCCATAATAGGATCGACTCTAAAAGATCTCTTTTTCCCAAGTTCAGCGATCGCGTCACACAGTGCAACATAGGCACCGGTTATCGATGCGGTGCGGGTACCACCATCGGCCTGAATGACGTCACAATCCAGTGTTATCTGCACCTCTCCCAGCGCCTTTAGGTCACAAACGGACCTCAGAGACCTGGCAATAAGTCTTTGAATTTCTTGAGTTCGTCCTGACTGCTTCCCTTTGACAGCTTCTCTGGCACTGCGCTCGGGCGTAGATCCTGGTAACAAGGAGTACTCCGCAGTTACCCACCCTTTACCACCACCTCGCAACCACGGTGGAATTTTCTCCTCGATAGAGGCGGTACAGATAACCTTCGTCTTCCCAAAAGTAACCAGAGCTGATCCAGCTGCCATCTCTGTAAATCCTCGCTCAATTGATACGTTGCGAAGTTCTGCGAGTTGTCGCCCATCACGTCTTTCCACTAGCAAACCTTTCTAAAGTTGGCCTCTAGATATTCGACTCCTACGTGTCGGACAGAATCTATCGCAAGGCCTGACAGTTTTGAGCCAAGCCGAGAGAATATATCAGGGTCTCCAGTGGAAACGTATTGAATACTACCCATGTTTTCCCTCTCGCACTCTAGACACTCTTCGCCAAGCATAGTAGACACCTCGAAGGCAGTCTCCTCAGCAGAAGAAACCAAAAACACATCCCGTCCAACCACATCGGATATAGCACGAGACAAAAAGGGGTAGTGAGTACATGCGAGAAGCACAGTATCTACCTTCGATCTTATGATTGGTTCTAATAAGGCCCTCAGAAGAACCAAAATTTCATCGGAATATGTTTCACCACGTTCAACAAACTCGACAAGTCCCGGACAAGACTGATAAGTCACAGTCAGGTTCTCCTCAACAAAACTATTCTGATAGGTGCCAGAGGCAATGGTACCGACGGTGGCCATAACTCCTACAGAACGCTTTTTCGTGATTGTTTTTGCAGCCCTGACACCAGCGTCAATAACTCCCACAACCGGCACAGGAATCGATTCTCGAAGAAAACTGAGCGCGGCTGCTGAGGCCGTATTACAGGCCACGACGACCATCTTTACATCATAATCTTCAACCAAAAACTGGCTAATCTGAGAAGCAAACTCTCTGACTTGTTCTTGAGGTTGTGGTCCATAAGGATACCTCTGCGTATCTCCAAAGTAGACGAGGTTTTCATGAGGTACGAGATCATGAAGTGCTGATAGTATCGACAGTCCTCCAAAACCTGAATCAAAGACCCCCACACTGCCACAGTTCACAGAATCTAACTATAACCGTTCATTTTTGCACCTTCCCGTCGGGACAACAACCACGTCGATGACGTCAATCAAAAAGTAGTTCGTGAAGATTGATGTATAGAGCCAAGTAATCTGTCTACTTAGAGATCTGGGGATGTGTTTAACATGGACTCTGGGTGGAGAAATTGGATCTTCGAGGAAAGCAATGGCAACGAAACACAAGAAAAAGAAAGTACTTCAGGATGCAAGTAACAACAGGATCGTTGCTTCCAACCGCAAAGCCCGTCACGACTACGAGATCCTTGAACATTTCGAAACGGGAATCGTCTTGCAAGGCAGCGAGGTCAAGTCGCTTCGACAGGGGAAGGTTCAACTCAGAGACTCATATGGGAAAGTCGAACAAGGTGAACTTTTTGTGTACAATGTTCACATCTCCCCCTATGAGTACGGCATAGGTTTTGGGGCGCACAATCCAGATCGGCCTAAAAAACTTCTGCTCCACAAAGGAGAGATCGAGCGCCTAAGAGGCAAACTAGAGCAAGATCATCTCACCTTAGTGCCACTTTCTATCTACTTTAAAGGTGGAAAGGCAAAGATGGAACTAGCACTTGCCAGAGGACGAAAGACCTACGACAAGCGTCACGAACTTGCAAAACGCGACGCTGAGATGGAGATGCGTAAACTCTCCAAACAATACGGAATGCAGATATCTTAAAACGTTGCGCTTCTCCCCCAGTTTCAGAAGCCCGTGACAGATCCTTAACAATTCGCGACTATTATTGATTGTCCAGTCCTAATTGGACTTGTTGTAATCAAATGGGGGTGACAGGCTTCGACCTCGGAGAGTCAAGACAAGAGAAGCGAGCAGTGCTTATCGAATGCACTTTAAAAAGTCGATAAAAAAATAAACGCAGAGCCTCAGCTCGCACTCGCTGCCTAGTACGTAGCGACGTCTGCCCATCTCAAGCGCTAAGAGGTGGTTTACAGATGTCATAAATTAGCGCTACCGTATGGTAATCTACCGGACCTTATGGGAAACTTAGGTAGAAAAACCCGTTAGCTTCGTTGGACGAGCGAAACGAGGAACTAAGCCCAACTGCGCTCGGAGAAGGCTTGTTGAGAGACCGAGGGACGCGGGTTCGACTCCCGCCACCTCCACCAGATGTTTGACGTTCAAACCCACGTCATGAAAAGAACCAGTACCACTGTTATTAGACCCTTCGGCACTAAGCCGGAGGGTCTAATGTTTTCGCTAAAGCGCACTTCATCATGTCGTGTCGGCACAGCTACTACTCTTGGATTGTTTTGGAGTGGGAAGAGCCATATAAATGGCTGAGGCATTTTTGTACCGATAATAAATTACCCACAACAATTAGAACGGGTCCGCAGCAGAAGTTGAGTGAGAGAATTACAAGAACTAT
>JAJYGA010000171.1 GCA_021785255.1 Actinomycetes bacterium | reverse complement strand
TTACTACACGATCTATTGAGTATCCATGCTCCGTAGCCCAGGTAAGAACTCTAGCAACCTGGCGATCTAAGTCTGGCTTCTGATCCGCAGAAGAGACCCGTGCATATATAACGGCAGACTTAGACACGGATGGTGGCGACTCTAAGTCCCCCACCAATATGAGTTGTCCCACTTTACGAGCAGGAACAGGTAAAGTGCCGGCACGATACCACTTATATGCTGTCTGAGGATGTATGCCTTGGGACAATGCCCACTCAGGTAAGTTCACTACTGCTTAGTATAGTACATATGTTCGAATTGTTGCAACCCAATGTCGCCCGAAACAAACAAGTCGATCAAAATCAATCACTGAATTAGAGTGATGCTAGCACATAGCAGCTAATAAGCTCATAGCCAAAGTTCGTGTTCGGATTCAAGTATTCACATATCAACAAGAACTCAGGAGCATACACTATGATATCTTTGGTAGGAGCAGGTCCTGGGGCTGAGGATCTAATAACCGTGCGGGCAGTTGAAAGGTTGAGAGCGGCCGAGGTAGTCATATGGGCCTCATCTTTAGTTCCCGAGTCGCTACTTTCCTATGTGGCTAAAGACGATGCAGATATATACGACTCAGCCGTCATGACGCTAGAAGACGTCTTAAGAATTTACATGACTAATAGAGGCAAAAATGTAGTGCGGCTCCATTCGGGCGACCCATCCGTCTATGGTGCCATTCAAGAACAGATTGACTTTCTCAATAAGAACGATATCGAGTTCGAGGTGATACCCGGCGTAACATCGGTTGGTGCAGCTGCTGCCGCCTTGGAACGTGAACTTACCGTTCCGGGCGTTTCACAAAGTGTCGTCTTTACTCGCTTAGCTAAAAAAACCTCCGCTTCAATGCCCAACAACGAACACCTCGAAAACTATGCGCGCGCTGGAGGAACACTATGTGTGTTTCTGTCGGGAGCCTATCCTAAAGAACTGCAAGAATCGCTGTTGGTGGAGGGAAGCGCATATGACGTGGACACCCCAGCAGCCATATTTGTACGTGTTTCCTGGGAAGACGAAGTCGTAGAAAAAACAACTCTCGGTAAGCTCGCAATTTCTATGAAAAAGATTGGAGCGCGACGCACCGTGCTGGTTATCGTGGGCGAAGCATTAACGAAGGAGCCGCTTAGATCCCATCTCTACAACCCAGATTTTGCACACAAGTTCCGGAAAAAATCTCGTGGGAATACAGTGGGTCGCCCAACGGCCGCCCTTCGTACCTCTCTGTAGAGTCAACAGCATATGGGTAAAGAGCCAGACATGGTAGATCTCCAAGACGTTCTACCTCCTCCACCGACAAACAAGCGTTCCCTGAGGACCGGATGGACTACTGGATCTTGCGCGGCAGCTGCTGCAAAAGCGGCTCTTATCACTGCCCTATCAGGTAAAGTTCCAGACCGAGTATCGATACCTCTCCCAAAAGGCGGTAGAGCAACCTTTACTGTATTTACCGACTCGTCTGACCGATGTTATGTTATAAAAGACGCTGGAGACGATCCCGACTGTACCGACGGAGCCCACATCACCGCGGAGTCTTATACAATAGCTGACTCCAACGACATCATAATCGAAGGTGGACAAGGGGTTGGAACCGTAACCTTATCTGGACTCGGGCTCCAAGTTGGAGGACCTGCGATCAATCCTGTACCTAGAAAGATGATCTGTGACGCAATACGCGAGATCTACTCTGGCGGTGCCCGGGTTGTAATATCAGTACCCGGTGGAGAAGAAATGGCAGAGAAAACTACTAACGCCCGCTTGGGCATCATAGGCGGTATTTCAATCCTTGGCACAACCGGAGTTGTGAGACCTTTCTCAACGTCCTCATTTCGTTCGGCAATGGTTCAACAACTCGATGTGGCTCGTTCGCAAGGTGAAGTGGAAGCAATCTTAGCAACGGGGTCAAAAAGTGAAACATGTGCTCGCGGTCTCTTCCCTAAAGCTAAAGCCTTCGTCTTCACAGAGATTGGAGACTATAGCGGTGTTGCAATAAAGCACGCTGCTAAAGTAGGGTTCGAGTCAATCCAATGGATAGGTATGGTTGGCAAAGTAACAAAACTTGCCCAAGGTGTACTGATGACACATTTTCACAGATCCAACGTAGACACGCAGATCCTAAGAGAAGCCGCCTTGGCAGCCAGATCTAATGCACGTGTAGTTGAAGCCGCTACGGCAACGAACACAGCTCGCCATTTCTTCGAAGTATGTCTAGAGAATGGAGAGCTAGAGCCGCTCCTGCGCCTCGTAAAACAAGCACAACGCAGCTGCATGAATGCGACCAATGACAAGATTAGAATCGACATAACCATGGTTGACTTGGAAGGAATTGAAGCCGTGGTCTCCACTAATCCAAACGTTTCGACACTTTTCTCCAAGGGGCATACCCTTTGATTCACGTAGTTGGAATCGTCGGTGACTCGTTGGACGAGCTATCCTCCAACGCAAGAGCACAGGTACTCAAGGCCAAGACGATCATTGGAGCGTCGTGGAGAATCCAAGCTATAGAACGTCTACTAACGACAAACTCTATCGAGCTCATGCCTTTCCCAAGACCCTTTAGTAAACTTGCAAAGTTACTTGAAGTCGTTCCTAAGCCTTGTGTTATTCTCGCCAGCGGAGATCCAGGATTTTTTGGTATAACTCGCTATCTTTCAAACCATAATTTAGTGTTTGAAGTTACGCCGGCTCCTTCTTCTATTTCGTATGCGGCAGCGAAGCTTCGGATCCCCTGGGAACATTTTGTCGTCCTATCTGCCCATGGAAGAGACGACGAAGCGTTCCAAGACATGGCTCAACGTTGCCTGATTGATCCATCCCAAAGTATCGCAATATTATCAGGTCCAACTTTTCCGCCCGAAAACGTGATCAAACTACTTAGAGGTTATACAGAACCATCAGATCAAATTTGGATATTTGAAAATATCTTAACTGCCAAAGAACGCATCAGTGGTCCTTCGCCTGAAGATCGCACTTACTCTCATAACTCAGTTATATTGTTGCTTCGTTCGGTCTCAGATAATGTAGCTTCGGTATCGAGCGCAACCAAAACATCATCGGCGCTATCAGTATTTGACGAGGACCAGTTCCATCACCCTGATAGCAACTACTCCAAAATTGAAGTTAAATCAATGATACCCGCTCTCCTTCAGATTGACTCTTTGCCGACAGGCAGTCGCTTTTTAGAGATTGGCGCTGGCCACGGCGGGATAGGTATTACTGTGTGCCGACTCCGCCCAGATCTCAACCTGTTTCAGTACGAGCAGGACAAGACGAAGATCAATACTCTGGAAATGAACCTAAACACCTTCAATGTGAAGTCAACCCTTATAGCAAAATCGTTTTTCCCAAAAGACGTCGAGACTATACGGCCGAGCGCCATCTTCGTGGGTGGCGGCGGCGTGCGGCTTGCAGTTGCAATATATGAACTTGCACCCAAAGGTACGCGAATATGCGTTAGTTTTGTTTCTCCTGAAGATCTAGCACTTGCATACGACGTATTTGGCAATGTTAAAGAGGTCTTTTCTAATGATCTCAAGCGATTCGGACCTAGAAAAGATCGGACTAGGCTAATTCCTTCGAATCCTGTATTTTTGGCTTGGAACGAGTTTTAGCAGTGAATGTAGACAGTCAAGATTTCTTCCCAAGCTTTGACAAGACCGTCATCATTTCAAACTCGGCGAGAGCAAAAGAGATATCGGCGGCTATAGGCGCAAAAATTCTGCCATTAAACTCGGAACTCAGCCCTGAAGATACCTTTGGCAACTTTAACTTGGTTATTTTCATTTGTGCGGTTCCCATTGCAGTAAGGATGTTAGCCAAGGTTGATCTAGACAAAACTGTAGATCCAGCCGTACTGTGCATAGATGAAACCTTGTCCCACTGCATCGTGCTCCTCGGAGCGCACAGAGGAGGAAATCAAGCGGCTCGATACATCGAGACGACCCTTCACATTCCAGCCATTATCACCACTGCTTCTGATCTTCTTGGTTCGCCGGCGTTGGATCAGATACCCAGATATCACGCAAGGGGTAATCTCGCTTCTCTTCAACAAAGGATAAACAGGACCCAACCCATCGCCGTTATAGCCGAGTCAGAACGAATCCCCTATCCGTTAAAAGCGTTTCAACCTCAAGATGATGGTCAAACAAACTACGTCGTGGAAGTGACAAGAGACGGAGCATCTCCGGAATATAGTGGTGTCCGTAACTACGTCCAACTCATAAAACAACGACTAGTAGTTGGGATCGGATGCTCAACAGATTGTTCTTCCAGTGAACTTTTTGAAGCCGTCAAAACATCACTAGACCTCATCGGTGCAGACATGGAACAAGTTCTTTATGTAGCCACCATCGATATCAGAAAGGACCATCCTGCAATAACATCGTTGGGACTCGGGATCAAGACTTACTCCGCCAGCGAACTTCAAAGCGTACAAGTTCCCAATCCCTCAGCAGTGGTTGAGGCAGAGGTAGGAACGGCTTCGGTAGCAGAGGCTGCCTGTTCTTTGGGAGTATCACCCACGGGAAAGCTAGTACTTGAGAAACAAAAGTTTCCCAAGTCCACAGTAGCGGTCGCCCAGGTGTCTGACCGAGGAATCGTCAGCGTGGTTGGGATTGGACCAGGGTCTCCCCTACTCAGAACCAGAAAAAGCGAGATTGTTTTACGTACATCTGAAATAATTATCGGATTCGAAGGATATCTGCATCTCTGCAGAGATCTACTAACTCCTGGTCAGACTCAGCTGAGCTACAAAATTGGAGAAGAAATTGCAAGGGTTGACAGAGCTATTCAAGAAGCGGCAAAAGGAGCCAGTGTCGCTCTAGTGTGTTCTGGAGATCCTGGGATATACGCGATGGCCTCCCTGCTTTTTGAAAGGCGCAGACTTTATAGAAACTTGGACAACTTTGACGTAGAAGTGGTTCCGGGTGTAACCGCCGCTCTAGCAGCCTCCTCTCTCGGAGGAGCTATATTAGGCCACGATCATGCTTATGTATCCCTCTCGGATCTGCTGACACCCTGGGAGTACATCAAAGACGCACTAATAAAGCTTGCACCTTCGCATCTTGCGCTCATCTTTTACAATCCACGATCCAAAAGTAGACAACACCAATTTCGAGAAGCCATGGAGATACTGAGCAAGGAGCGAGGCGCAGACACCCCTGTCCTTGTAGCACGAGCCGTCTCTCGCCCAAACCAGATGACCAAAATTACTACCATCGGCGAACTCGACGAGAGCATAGTTGACATGGAAACAATTGTCATTGTCGGCGGACCATGGACTACGGTAGATAACGACATAATATTCACGCGACGTGGATACAAAGCATCGGATAGATAGATGGACGAAAGCTTCACATACAACATCATTCAAACTACCGACTCCTGCAAGGGTTGCGGTCTCTGTATCGCCACCTGTCCCACCGGTGCCCTAAAACGGCAAAAACTCAAGCCAAAGATCATCACATCTTTGTGTAACGGTTGCCTTGAATGTATTGAAGTTTGTCCAGCAAATGCAATAATTTATCAAAGTTACGCCATGCTCGATTGCCCGAACGAAGAACGTCACGGTAAAGGGACGGCACGAAGTCACATCGGAGTTCTAGATGTTGGGATCTGAGATTGAAGCTTTGAGTTTTCAAATCATCCAAGAAGAAGTATCGTTCAGTCAATACGATCGTTATGAAGCTGAGGTAGTCGCACGCGTCATACACGCTAGTGCCGATCCAACATTTGCGAGCACTATGGTATTTTCCGTCGAAGCTGCACCAACCATGGTAGGACTAATACAGTCCGGCTCTCGACTGATCACCGATGTAAAATCGCTTAAAACCCTGATAAATACTGCATCAACTATCTGCGCGTTAGAAAGTTCCTTCCCGCCAATACAAGGAAAGACACGTTCTTACGCAGCAATGTATCACGCAGCTCGAAAATTCGGGGTGAAAGACACCATTTTCGTGGTCGGCTGTGCCCCGACAGCGCTTGACGCACTACTAGATCTCGACGATACCTTCAGCGATCCTCCTTGCATCGTCGCCTTACCCGTGGGTTACGTAGGTGCTGCAGAATCCAAGAAAACACTCCTTGAGACAAACTATACCTACATAACCAATGTCGGACGGCGAGGTGGAACAGCAGTTACAGCCGCAGCAATCAACGCGCTCTATAAGATGGCGACAGGAGTATTTCAATTAAAGCATTGAACATGAAGGTTTCGTCTTGCAACCATAATCGAGACGCCAGATGAAGACGACTGCAAGTAGAGATGGATTGTTCCTAATGGGGCATGGAACCAAGTCGTTCCTTGGTCAACAACAGTTTCTAGAGATCATCTATCACGCTCAGCATCACTTTCGACTACCAGTGAGTGGCGGGTTTATCGAACTTGCGGAGCCGAATATGGACTCAGCTATCAAAACTTTTATCGAAGCAGAAGGCCTTGACCGTCTCATTATCGTGCCTATGGTACTTTTCCCAGCAGGACACATGAAAGACGACGGTCCGCATCTTGCTCATCTAGCACAACGTTATGGAGGCGAGAATCTCAAGGTTATCTACGCGAGCCACCTTGGACTTCTTCCAGAGATCATTACGGTCGTGGGAGAACGTATCGTTGAGTCTTTGTCCACCGATCCCAATCCTGCAGATCCTTCAGCGATTCTTTTGGTTGGAAGAGGGTCCACTGATCCAGACGGAAACGCAGAGATGTATAAGGCGATGAGACTACTAGCGGAGCAGTCTTATTCTGACTTCTCCGCTATACAACCCGCATTCGTCTCCCTAACTTCTCCCTCTGTAGATCAAGGACTAGACATTCTATATCGTCTTGGGTACTCAAAAATCCTGGTGCAGCCGTTCTTTTTGTTTCATGGAATACTGATAGACCGTATGTTTTTGCAAGCCCAAAGTTGGGCAAGTAGCTTCAATTCCGCACCGATCATACTCACAAGTAAAGAGATCGGCCCACACAAGCTTCTACTAGATGCCATCGAGTTCAGGCTCCTAGACGCATTAGGAGATGTCGTGCGTACTTCGTGTGACCTTTGTATCTACAGAACTCGGGGCTTAGGTCAATTTGAACCTAAAGATAACTAACTAACTCTGCTCAGGAACCGTTACACCAGCGTTTTCTGCTGTATTGTAGAGCCAGTTGGATCATGGATACATTGCTGGATAGCTTATCACATGCCGGATTTGAGTACTTTTTAATATTTTTTACTACAGTTTGATAAATAAGTATAAAAATAAATAAACATATACCGATAATGGGTATAGGCTCATAAATAAGAATTTACCGTTTTGAGTGATGGATGGAACACTATAAGTGCATATTTCCTGTTTTGAGTGGGAGGCTTAGTGAACTCCGAGTACATAGCCAGTCGCAACGGAGAAGGCACCTGGTCATTCAATAAGAATCTAACACTTGCTGAGAACGTACCTCAGTCTAGCGAACCTATTGAAATAGGCATCCTGTCATGCAATCGTTTCGGTCTGGTAACTTCGGTTCTACGCTACGACGCTTGGCCCATTTTTATGGATACTTCACCAGATGCACTAAATGGTATGAACATAACCCAGCTTCTTCCTGGGTTTGATAGCGCGCGAATCTTTTCAGAGTCAACCCTTGGACGTGGATATGTAGGATCATCATATGTAAAGGTTAAAGGGATTCCCGACGGTAGAGCTCAGGGGCATCGCATCTCTGCTCTCATCAGGCACGGAGATGACTGCGCTCCAAATGAGTACAGCGTCTTACTGTCCGCTCAGCCGATTGAAAGGGAGTCTCAACGTTTTGGTTCGGTGAGTTCAAAAAAACTCTCTGCTCTTACAGCCCGTTTCACCGAAATAATAGCTTCGGTAGGCGAGTCGATCACCGAAGAAAATGACTTAATATTGTCTTGCGTTAACGCGCTCGTATCGTCGGGTATTTTCCATTGTGCTTGGGTAGGAACTGAATCGTATCACTCAGGCTGCTTTGAAATAAATGCTGCTGTTGGGGCTGGCGCTAGCGAACTCAAGAAATTTAAAATTCCTATCAACGCGACTGACAGCGTAGATCCTCTCGCATCAAAAGCCTTTACCACAAATACGCTATGTTATAGTAACGATCAGATCAACTATCAAGGTCTCTCTCCGTGGAGGGACTTCTTTATTGCCCACAAGTGGCGGTCAACCGTGGCGATGCCCATTGGAGAAAAGGTATCCGAATTGGTGCTTGTTGGTGCCTCACCCATTGCCAATCTCTTTCAATCTCCAGTCCAAGAAGCTATAACAATTATTCACAGGTTAATACAACAGTCCCTACGGCTCCTGCGACAACAGCAACAGACACATCAATACCGACAGAACACTTTGTGGCTTTCGACCCACGATCAATCAACATCTCTGTGTAATAGAGCACAGTTTGAAAACCTGTTATACGCCAAAACAAAAGGTGCCGAGAAAACTAACAGCCAATTTGCACTTTGCCTCATCGACATAGACGATCTTAGGTCCATAAACAGCCTTCATGGAACCGACGTCGGTGACCAAGTAATCAGCACCTTCGCAAGGGCCATGGTTGAAGCCTTTGAGTATGAAGAGACTATCTTTAGGATTGACGGAGACCAGTTTGCTGTAATAGTTGACAAAGTAACTGAACCAGATCTCGTCAGAGAGGTATTTGAAAATCTCAGCAATGTTTCACGAATCAAGCTTAAACGCGTTGGAACTATCAATTACACATGGACAACTGGAGTAGCGTTTTATCCCCAGGATGCCCGTGACTACAAAGAAGTTATCCGATGCGCCGAGAAGGCACTTTATCACGCCAAGCAAATGGAGTCAAAAGTTGGCTCCTTAAGTTTTTATTCTGAGATAGGTGGACTCCCAAAGATCTCCACAGCATTCAAACAAGGAAATGCTTTCTTGTTGTATCAGCCTATAGTTTCCCTTCAAAGTAAAAAGGTCATTGGCTTCGAAGCGCTTTCTAGGTGGACGATAGACAGCCATACTATGGCTCCACCAGAGTTTCTAAGTCAGCTCGATAAAAACGAAGCAAGGGACTTTCGTAGAGCTGTATTTAAAGAAGCGCTCGCAGCTCAACAGAGAGTACGTCCTAATGGTCAGTTACTTTCAATGAGTATCAATACCACGCCTGACGACCTCTGCGACCCTAACTTCGCTACAGAATTCCTGTCTTTGCTCCCCACTTCTTCAGATCCTAAGGATATCGTTTTAGAGATTCTTGAGACTGGAGAGATTCTTGCCTCTCAGATCGCCTACGCCAACATAGCTCAAATGCGTGCCTTTGGGGTTCGCATAGCACTTGACGATGTTGGATCGGGATACTCATCACTCCTTCGTTTCAGGGAGTTGCCTATCGATGAGATCAAGATCGACAAAGGGTTCGCGCGCGATATTCTACAGTCTCCGAAAAATCTAGCATTCTTCGATACTATAGTGCAGCTAGGCAATGGTGTGGGAGTCGACATAGTTGCAGAGGGTGCCGAGACTCCTTTGCATGTAGAAGCATTAAGTCAAACTGGAGTTGGTTTTCTGCAAGGGTACGGCATTTCTAGGCCTATTCCCGAGAGTCGGCTAGTGCAGTTCGCCAGCAACTACCATCTAGCAATGGCAGACAGTTCCCAGATGTGGTTCGGAGCCCTCTTGGATCATCTACGTCTTCTTGGTCGTCTCACACAAGATGTCAAAATTCCGCATAGGCGGGTTAACCTTGCTCAAGAACTCGACACCAGATGCAACTTGGACAACTGGATGAATCTTGATCCTTATAGGTTCGGTAATCTCACCTTGATCAGAGAAAGTCACTCGGCTTTTCACACTCTCGCTCAAGCCGTCGTTCAGTCAGCTGAAGCCGGAAGTTACGTAAGACTACAAAAACTCACTGAGATGGCAAGAAGCCAAGCATCCCAGATGGTAGAGCTCATGACCATTGAGCTAACAAAGCCAAAAGAAGAGGACTTCTAAACAGGGGTCTAAGTATTTTAAAGACAACTGGTTCTGCGCAAAATTCCAGGCACTTCATTATAAGTATTCCGCTTCACTGTCACTTGAAACTACATTGACTCTGTAGCTGTGATACCTTCTACTAAGGCTTTTAAGTAACCTGGAGGTAACACAGTGGCCATCATGAACACACAGCTCGGAACTTGGCTTATGCTTGACCACGTTCTGACTCACAACTTTGACGTCGAGATCGTAACTCAATACAGCATCGAAGGCAAGCATCGCTATACCTATGCAGAGATGGCGGAGAGAACCTTCCAACTGATGAACGCTCTCGACGAACTGAATCTTGATAGAGGCGCGCGCGTTGGAACTCTAGCGTGGAATAACTATCGGCACCTAGAGTGTTATTTTGCCGTACCTTGCACGGAACGAATACTTCATACACTCAACGCACGACTCGCTCCAGAGGATCTACTCTTCATTATCAACGATGCTGAAGACCAAGTTATCTTCGTCGAGCCCGAGCTAGTTGAAGTACTCGAGAAAATTGCTTCTTCGATTCCTTCTGTACGACTTGTCATTGTTATGGGCGACGAAAGCACCGTTCCAAAAGAGAGCCAATTTAAGATAATCAGTTACGAGACGCTCATATCCAGGCAACCTACAATTTACGCTTATCGAGAGATCGATGAAAACACTCCAGCAGGACTATGCTACACTTCTGGCACGACTGGTCAACCCAAAGGAGCCTTATACACACATAGATCCACTTATTTACATGCAATTGCATGCGGCTCGGCAGCTGGAATGTCTATCGGTCCTAGCGATGCTGTTTTACCAGTCGTTCCCATGTTCCACGCCAATGCCTGGGGAATGGTATATGCCGCTATATCAGTGGGAGCCAAAGTCGTCTTCTCCTACCCTCATCTTCACCCTGAAAGTTTTGTCAAGCTTCTTCAAGACGAGGAAGTAACTATCACAGGGGGCGTACCTACGGTTTGGATTCAAATAGCGGACGAACTTCGTCGCTCTAAAGTCACATTGCCTCATCTGCGAGAGATAGTATCGGGGGGATCTCAACCACCCAAGCCTCTTATAGCTCGTTATAGGGATGAGTTTGGAATAAGCATCGTCCAAGCCTGGGGAATGACAGAAACCTCTCCCTTAGCGTCTATTGCACGACCAAAACACCATCTCAAACACCTTTCCAAGGATAAATTACTAGATAACGTACTGTCTCAAGGAGGTATACCTCTCCCTGGAATACGCATAGAACTGCGTGACGATCAAGGGGAAGAGGTCCCCTTTGATGCTCAGAGCATGGGTAATCTCTATGTCAGAGGTGCCTGGGTAGTCGATTCGTACTTCAAAGGACGCAGTCCAGAGTCCTTCACAAGCGACGGATACTTTGCTACTGGTGACGTTGCCATCGGGAACCAGGACGGGTATTTTGTCATTGCTGATCGCACCAAAGACCTTGTAAAGTCGGGTGGGGAATGGATCTCGTCCGTGGCTATGGAAGGTGCAATCATGGGTATGGAACAAGTGCTAGAGGCTGCTGTAGTTGCCGTTGCCGACGAGAAATGGCAAGAGAGACCGGTTGCTTGTATCGTACTGAAACCTAATGCTACGATAACTTTGGAGCAAGTTAAAGATCACCTGTTGACACATGGCTTTTCGAAGTGGCAACTTCCTGATCGCATTGAAATTATCGATGCGGTGCCTCGCACCTCAGTTGGAAAATTTGACAAAAAGGTATTACGCTCTCAAATCACAAATTAGCCTTTGCAGGGTGAAAGCGCACACTACCAGTACTCCAGCCGACACCGAAAATGCTAAGGCAATGCCAGAACGTCTTTTCCAACATGACGTACGCGTACTTCTTTCCGACACTGACCCAAAGGGTGTCTTGAGGCTGGATGCCTTAGCCAGACTCTTGCACGACGCCGCGACACTGGACATTGAAGACAGCGGACTCCACAAAGAGACGATTTGGGTACTCAGAAGCATCGAGATCAGTATTTTCGAGAAGGCTCACTATCTTGATAAGCTCAGCTTGGTAACTTTTTGTTCGGGGACGGGAAGATCTTGGGCCGAAAGAAGTACCAACATTTACAAAAACGGTACTAAAATAATGGAAGCAAAGTCGATTTGGGTAAACGTAGGTGGCGTACGTCAAAGTGCGAAATCACTACCAGACAGCTTCTTCATGACGTACGGAAAGTCCGTTCGCCATATGGAAATAAGTGCTCGTCAAGTCCTCAAATCTCCCAAAAGAAATCCTGACTTTTCAGAGCAAATTCAGTTAAGATTTAGTGATTTGGATGTCATGGATCATGTGAACAATGCGGTTCATCTCGCTCTAATTGAAGATGTGCTCTCGAGAGCCAAAGTACGCACCTACAGCTATCCACATGCACTGAGAACAGAATTCAAAGAGGCCTTGGAGATCAAACCCAGATCGGTAGTAGTCAACCTATGGCTTCTCTCTGACGACAAAATTCAAATAGAGTTAGTGCAAAACGCTGTACGGTCAAGAACACTTATAGAATTGACGAGTGACATCCTCCCCACCCTTACGGACGAGGCTTCCAAAGTCGCTCATGCGACCTCGGCTGGTTGACGTTTCACTGGGTCGCTGTGCTGTGTCTTGTTAGACCTAGCGTGCGATATCCCTCCACGTCTAA
>JAJYGA010000123.1 GCA_021785255.1 Actinomycetes bacterium | reverse complement strand
TCCGGCGCTTGATCGCGTAGATGTCGCTGTATTTGCAGGCGATCACGGTGTGGCCAAAGAAGGCGTGACTCCGTGGCCCCAAGAGGTTACAGTACAGATGCTCGCGAACTTTATCGGAGGCGGTGCAGGTATCAATGTGATCGCAGATGTAGTTGGCGCTAACGTCTTAGTCGTTGACGTGGGCGTTGCCGCTGATACTACTTCACTCGAAGGATTAGTGCAGAGAAAACAGGTCTATGGAACTAAGTCGCTAGTACATGAGGCGGCGATGTCTTTAGACGAGTCTGTAGCTTGCTTTAATGTAGGTTATGAGGTTGCGACTGAACTTATCGGATCAGGATCTGACCTTCTCGTAACTGGAGACATGGGTATTGGAAATACAACCTCGGCTGCAGCAATTATATCTGTTATTACTGGGGCCCTCCCCTCCGAGGTTGTTGGTCGAGGGACTGGAATCGACGACGCTATGCTCAAGAAAAAGATCGAGGTTGTGACCGATGCGATCGACCGAACTATCGAGTCTGGCTGTGTGATTTCGGATCCGTTTGCCCTACTGTCCCATTTAGGTGGAGCTGAGATAGCAGCGATAGCTGGATACATAGTTGGGGCTGCGTCTAGAAAGAGACCGGTCTTAGTTGATGGGGTTATATCTCTTGCGGGAGCTTTAGCTGCTACTTTATATAACCGAGCCGTTTCTCAGTATCTGTTTGTTGGACATCTCTCTACAGAACCAGGAGCCGCTAAAGCTGTCGAGTACCTCGGAGTGCGACCTATACTTTCATTGGACATGCGCCTTGGAGAAGGAACTGGCGCGACACTGGCTGTTTCTGTTCTCAAGGTAGCTGCAAAGGTGTTGATCGATATGGCAACTTTCGATCAAGCGGGAGTCTCCCAGATCAAGTAATCTGATTAGAGATCTTTGCTGCTGCTAGTTTGGCGGTTTTGACGCATGTGGGTATTCCAGATCCAAGCAGGTATGAGCCGGCTAACTCAATCTTGGAGTCGCTTTCTTGAGCAAGTTTGTTCCTAACTTTGGAGACCATCTGGCGGTGATATGGCGAAAATCGCACAAAACTCTCTTCCCAGCTGGTAACACGGTGATCGATGACCTTCATGTGTGTACCTAGAATCTCTTGTACTTCACCCATGAGAAGGCGTAAAAGTGTCTCTGGATCAAGACCTAGGTGCGCTCGTTCTTCTAAGCGACCGCTCGAGATTCTAAGCACTACGCCTTCCTCTGATCGCCATGTGGGCCATTTATTCGGCCCAATCGTAATTGCGGTCGTGAAGTAAGGCTGCGTTCTAGGTACGAGAACTCCAGAGACCTGAGGGTCGATGTGGCTTAAATCTCCTGAGGCTAAAACGGTAGTCATGGTGACAGATGCTCTTCGTATGGATCTCAGCAGAGCTGCAGGTTCAGGTGCAATACTTTGTAAGAGAGTACTTGTGAAATAAGACGGAGTAGCCAAGATTACCTTATCGAAGGAGTCGTGGGACTCTCGCGAGACGACTTCAACCCCATGATCTGTAGTGCGTAAACCACTGACCGGGGTATCTGTCAAAACTATGGTGCCAGTGGACTTGAGGTATTGGCTTAATGACTTGATAAGAAAGTCCAACCCTAGTGTAAAAGATGCGAAAGGTGGAAGGAGCTTCCCTGGTTGTTCTTTTTGAGAGACTGATTGTAAGCCTTGTAGGAGGTCTAGGACTTGAGGTGCGGTGATCTGGGCGCTTGCACCGTGTATTGACGCTGCATTGATGCCACCTATCAACGGATCTAAGACGTTGTTGGTATAACTTCTACCGATGTAGTGTTCCAAAATATTCCCGAGGTCATCGCCTCTTGCACGTTGATTTCGAGCTTGAGCGCTTCTCCACTTCGCAAAGGTGACTATTCGTTCAGTTGGCGTTAGGATCTTGTTGGCGAGAATATGCTTGTTTGCAGTTGGGAAACCTAGTGTTAGTCCTGTAGGTAGATGATGGAGAGCTTTTTTGCGGTAGATCAGAGCTCTATTTGCAAGTGGATGAATGAGTTGGTCTTCTACTCCTAAAGCTTCGATGATCTCGAATATCTCCGGTGATCGCGTGACAAAAGCATCTGGACCTTCTTCTATCAGTATCCCACCTACTTCGGAGGCTCGAATCTTGCCTCCTAAACGGTTGTCTTTTTCATATAGCGTTACTTGATGTTCTTTTGTTTGCGTGAGGAAAAAGGCAGCTGCCAAACCTGAAATCCCGCCGCCGACTACGGCAACTTTCATTTTAGATACTCCTCTACAAGTTCGAGAGACGGTTTGATCTCTCCTGAACGGATTAGGTGTCCGTTAGCATGGACGAACTCTACTAGAAGCGATAGATACTCGGGGTTAGCTTCAGGAGGAACCCCGTGTCCTAGATTGAAAATGTATCCTTCACAAACTTTGGAACTGTAGAGAACCTGAGCGGCTTCGCTTAAAACTGTTTTGGCAGAGGATTCGAGCACAGCGGGATCGAGGTTTCCTTGAAATGAGATGTTTCTATGGACTCTAGCTTTTGCTTCGCTAAGTGGAGTGCGCCAGTCAACACCAACTACTTCTAGATCCATGTCTGTCATATCTGCCAAGAGTTCTCCGGTTCCCACGCCAAAGTGTATACGAGGAAGTGCGAATCTAGACAGTCTCTCCAAGAGTGAGGCGGAGTGTGGTTTGACGTATCTACGGTAGTGGCTCGGGGATAGAGCTCCGACCCAAGAGTCGAAGATTTGAACCACATCCACACCAGCTGCAATTTGAAGCGATAAAAACTCGTAGGCGACTTCTACAAGACGTTCCATGAGCTGGTGCCATAACGATTCATTCTCGAACATGAGTGCTTTGGTCTTCGCATAGGTCTTTGACGGACCGCCTTCGATTAGGTAACTTGCAACTGTGAAAGGGGCGCCTGCAAATCCGATAAGTGGAACCTTGAGTTCAGTCTTGAGAACTTTAACCGCCTCTGAAACATAAGTGATTGAATCTCTAATTTCGGAGGGTCTAAGATTATCTAGGTCACGTTTTACTCTAAACGGGGAGTTGATTTGTGGCCCTTTCCCTGGAACTATATCCACCTGAACCCCCGAGCCTAAAAGTGGTACCATGATATCAGAGTACAAGACAGCTGCGTCAACGTTGTATCGCTTGACTGGCTGCAGGGTGATCTCGGCAACGAGGTAGGGATCCTTAATTACCTGAAGAATCGATCCGATACCCCGTATGCGTCGATACTCTGGGAGAGATCGTCCGGCTTGACGCATGAACCATATAGGTGTATGTCTGGGCTGTTTCCCCCACGCAGCTTCTAAGAAGCTTGAGTTTGATATCTGCTTTTGTGGGCGAGTTGCATCTTGGTGCTCTGTCATCTTATCTGTATAGCCTAAGCTCTTTTGAGTACTTTTGTAGTTCTCAACAAGAGGGGATTTGTGGTAAATCAAAAGGATCTGGATTTTGAGTCCGCTTACGTAAAGATGGCGTACGACAGATTAGAGGCTATCAAAGAGCAAGCTCGTGTTGCGATGGATCAGGTGTTAGAGGTAGAAAAGGGGGGTACCCACCAGGCTAAAGTCGAGCGTGACGTGATAGTAAGGTCGTCATTGGCTCGGCTAGATTCTCTCGACATTGGTGATCAGGCGTTGGTTTTTGGGCGCATAGACTTTATTCCTCCTGCTCCACTTTCTGAAGGTGAATCTTTCCATATTGGGAGAGTTTCGGTGAACTCGGAGTCGATGGAGCCCTTGGTAGTTGACTGGCGAGCGCCGATAGCGGAAGCTTTCTATAGAGCTACCGGAAAGGACCCTATGGGAGTACACTTGCGTCGTCATATTTTTTGTAGTCGCGACGTAGTTGAAAACGTCGAAGATGAGATTTTGATGAGGTCTTTGGAAGACGACGGTAGTGATAATGCCGAGGTGCTATCACCGAGTGCGCTTTTCGCCGCGATCTCTAGACCACGTTCACAGTTCATGAATGATATCGTTTCTACGATTCAGGCTGAGCAAGATGAGGTTGTTAGGCACCCACTTTCAGGAGTTTTAGTTGTGCAAGGGGCTCCGGGCACAGGAAAGACAGCTGTCGCTTTGCACAGGGCAGCCTATCTCATGTACACCTACCGATGGCGTTTTGAACGCCAGCCTCTGTTGGTGCTTGGACCTTCTACAGAGTTTGTGAAGTATATAAGCAGAGTACTACCTTCTCTGGGGGAAAGCGGGGTAGAGTTACACACTCCTGAAGGTCTTTGTGGCTATAGTGGAGCGCCATCAGAGAAAACCTTGGATGCAAGGCGTCTAAAAGGCGATCTGAAGATGGTGAAATTGTTACAACGAGCAGTGAAAGACCGACAAAGACCTCTTCGGAAAGAGGCTCGTATAGCTTTTGGCCGTAAGTATTTGACTGTGACACCTGAGCTGAGTAGAGAGATAGTTGATCTCGTCAAGCGTAGACAAGGACCTCACAATCCTAAGAGGAAGATCGTTGAGGCTAAAGTGTCTCAGTACTTGGCAGAGCAATACCTAGATGGAGGAGAACTAGCTGTCGATGTCGAATCAGTGACGAACGTAATCTCTATCAACTCTGGGCTTGAAGACTCTGTCGCACAGAACCTTCCGGGCGAAGACAGCGCTCAACTGGTAAAGGAGGTAGCAGCTGCACTGCGAAAGTCGCAGGAGTTTCAGATACTAGTGGAGCGGATGTGGCCACGACTTACAGCGGAACAGACTCTTCACGACCTTTTCTCACATCGGGCTCTCTTGAAGTTGGCAGGTAGGTCACTACTTTCTGAAACCGAGATAGATGTACTTGCTATCAGAGGCGATGATTCTCCTCTAACTCATAGGTGGTCACGCGAAGATGCCGTGTTGTTAGACGAACTTAAACCACTTCTAGATGGTCAAGATGATTCTCAGGTGAGCTACGGTCACGTCGTAGTTGACGAAGCTCAAGATCTCTCTCCTATGACGGCCCGTCTCCTCCGACGAAGGTGTCGATCAGGTTCGATGACCGTACTTGGTGACTTGGCACAGTCGTTTGGGTCCTGGCCCAAAAGATCTTGGGACGAGGTTGTTTCGCCTCTCGTGGCAGACAAAACCTATGAACTCAGAGAGCTGTCAGTCAACTATCGTACCTCTAAAGAGATCTCGACTTTGGCTGATCGAATAAAAAATCAGTATACGTCAGGACTCGAAAAGACGAAGGCTATTAGAAGTTTTCCCGGAGGGGTTGAACTTTTCGTCCATCGAGACCCTCTAACCCAGGCAGGAAGAGATATCGAGGCAATATACCTAAGCGGTGCTCAAGGACGTTATGCGCTTTTAGTTCCGGAGAGTGATCTGCAAAGGAGCCACGAAATGGTGCGTGCGGGGATGTACGCACTTTGGAGTGCACTTTCAGTTCTAGATATCGAAAGAGTAAGAGGACTCGAGTTTGACGGTGTATTCATTGTCCGACCGTTCAATCTCCTAGACGACAGCGCTCGTACCGAGCGAGCCTTGTATGTGGCAGTGACTAGGGCAACCAATCTGGTAAAAATTTATGATTTAGAGCCGCTTCCGGATTGGCTTTTAGATCCAAAGTTAACGTAGGGTTATAGAGGGTCCTCTTTTGTAGGGGAACCTCTATAAGTTGGCTAATGGTTTAGGTGGAAGCGTGGCTCAGGCAATAGTGTCCGCGAGAAGCGGTCGTGAACCCATAAGGTTTAACAAACCGACCATCTTGGGTGTTGGAACCATGGTGTGGTTAGGGTCGGAGATGATGTTTTTTAGCGGTTTATTCGCTGCATACTTCACGATCAGAGCCCACGATGGAAAGCCGTGGCCCCCAGCTGGTGTTCATTTAGACGTTTTACAAGCTGGTATCTTTACCGCAATATTGGTTATGTCGTCAGTGACGATGCAAAAGGCGGTCTTTGAAGCCGAGCACAACCGGCTTAGATCTGCGAAGTGGTGGATCGTTCTTACGATTGTAATGGGGGCTTCGTTCGTTACCAATCAGGCTGTGGAGTGGCACAAGTTTACGTTTGGCCCCCAGACGAACGCTTACGGTTCCTTGTTTTACATAATGTCTGGACTCCATGGATTACATGTGATTCTTGGTTTGATAGCCATGGGATTCTTGTTGCTCCGTATGTCGGGTCAGTCAAAGGATCATGGACGCTTGGCGGTCATACAGTCTGTGAGCTACTACTGGCACTTCGTCGACGTGGTTTGGGTGGCGCTTTACGCCTGTTTGTTCTTGCTTCACTAGTACTGAAGGTAGTTGCAGGATTTTATTGGTCTTGTGTGGTTGTTAGGTTTGGGAGAGTTATGAACGCATCACTTGGGGGATTGAGGTTCTCTAGGGCAAAGGCATTTGGAGTCTCTGCTCTTTTATCCAGCGTGGTTGGATCTGCTGGAATGCTAGCTTTTGGTGGCGGTACTTCGGCTGCCCAGTCTAACTATCAGCAGTCTTCGGTCAAAGAGCCCAAGTCGGTTACCTTCACCCAGCAAAATCGACCTCCGATCGTTTATCGAAAGCCGCCGTCCTCGTTGATTCCGGAGGGACGTACCTTATTCACAGAGAACTGCTCAACGTGCCATGGCGTCGATGCAGCTGGAAGTTCTAGAGCTCCCAATCTTCAAGGTCTTGGAGCTGCAACCATCGACTTTTGGGTGTACACGGGTAGGATGCCGTTAGCGGATCCAACTGTGCAAGCGATCCAAAAGCCACGAAAATTTAGTAGACAGCAGACGTTGGCGATAGCGGCATATGTCTCTTCCTTGGCTCCCGGTGGACCCGGGATACCTTCTGTGAACGTTGCGGGTGCAAATATATCGCAAGGAGAGAGCTTGTTTTCGACGAACTGCGCTGCTTGCCATACGATAACAGGGGTAGGAGATGCTCTTGCAAATAACGTCTATGCTCCTTCTCTTTATGGTGTTGGGGCTACTCAGATAGCGGAGGCTATGAGAACTGGCCCAGGGAATATGCCTCGATTTGGAAACGGTACGTTAAGCAACGCTCAAGTGGCTGACGTTGTTAAGTACGTACTCTATCTCCAAAAACCGCAAGATCCTGGTGGTCTTTCTCTCGGTCATGTGGGACCAGTCACCGAGGGCTTCGTGGGTATCCTGATCGGTCTCGGTGGATTGATGCTGTTTGGTTATTGGGTAGGGGGACGTGCGTCAAGATGAGTGAGGTCAAGTCAACCTCAAACGACTCGGAGTACGACTACTCGTCGATGACGGGTAGTCGTACAATGGAGAGGTTTATTGGAGGACTCTTTGCGACGTCCCTGCTGGCGACCGTAGGCCTAGGCGTTACTTTTTGGCTAGGAGGTCAGCCTCAAATTGAGGGGGCTTTGCTCTTTGTCGCTCTATTGGGAATTGGTGTAGGTGTTGTTGCGTGGGGCAAGTACCTCACCCCACACGGACCGTTTGTCCAAGAGAGAGAGGAGCTAAAGTCCTCCGACATGGATCGAGATGCGTTCTATAAGTCCTTAGAGCGCGGGACGAAAATTCTTGGTCGTCGATCATTTTTAGGTAAGATGCTAGGTGTTTCACTTGGAGCTTTTGGGTTACTTCAGTTATTTCCCTTCCTACGGTCTCTTGGACCGGTACCGGGTAAGTCTCTGTACGTAACCGACTGGCACAAAGACGCTCAAGTGGTCAAAGTAGACGGATCTCCGGTCACCGTGAACGATCTCGAAGTTGGTGGAGTAATGACGGTGTTCCCTGAGGGATTCATAGGGAACGCAGTTGATCAGGTGATATTGGTACGCCCGGCGAACTATAACTTGGTTACGCGCCCAGGTAGAGAGAGTTGGGGCCCGCAAGGCTATCTAGCTTTTTCTAAGGTCTGTACACACGCGGGATGCCCAGTGGGACTGTACCAGGAGTTAACTCAACAACTTTTGTGTCCGTGCCATCAAAGCCTTTTTGACGTGCTGACAGGCGCGACTCCAGTCTTTGGTCCGGCGCCACGCCCGCTCCCGCAGCTGCCGCTCTACATAGATGCCGACGGAGGGTTGCGATCGCAGTCGGGGTTTAATGAGCCTATTGGTCCTGGGTTTTGGGAGAGGGGTAATGAATAAGAGGGTTGAAAAAACCACAGACTGGCTAGATGAGCGCTTAGGGATTGCAAAAGGAGCCCGGAGTTCCCTAAACAAAATCTTCCCAGATCACTGGTCATTTATGTTGGGCGAGATAGCTCTTTATTCATTTATAGTTCTGTTGTTTACCGGTGTCTTTTTGTCGTTATTTTATGTACCATCTTCACAGCAGATTATCTATCACGGCTCTTACGCTCCGCTCAGGGGACAAAGTGTGTCAGAGGCTTACGCCTCTACGCTACACATTAGTTTTTCGGTGAGGGCCGGTCTAGTGATGCGCCAGATGCATCACTGGGCCGCGAATATCTTCATTGCGGCCATCGTTGTCCACCTGTGTCGAGTCTTCTTCACAGGGTCTTTCAGAAAGCCTCGAGAGATCAACTGGATCATCGGATCGATACTACTTATTCTTGCAATAGTGAACGGTTTTATCGGTTACTCCCTTCCTGACGATCTTATATCTGGAACCGGTATCAGGATCGCATTTTCGATCGTTGAGTCGGTACCGTTCGTCGGTAGCTACCTTGCATTCTTCCTCTTTGGTGGCAACTACCCAGGGACTTCGATTATTCCTAGGTTCTACACTATTCACGTACTGTTGGTTCCAGCCCTGATTGTGGTGCTTTTGGCAGCACATCTTGGGATTATGTATCATCAGAAACATACACAGTATCCGGCACCAAAGCGTACGAATAAAAACGTGGTAGGTACGGTGTTATGGCCTACTTATGCTTTGGAGGCTGGCGGATTCTTTTTTATAACGGCAGCAGTAATCGCTGCTCTAGGTGGATTAGTCCAGATCAACCCAATTTGGTTATACGGACCTTACATTCCTTATAAGGTTAGTTATGCAGTCCAACCGGACTGGTATATGGGATGGTTAGATGGTGCTCTGCGTCTCATGCCTTCCTGGGAGATTGTTGGATTCGGTCATATGATCCCCAATGCATTTTTCCCCGCTGTTCTACTCCCTGGGTTGACATTTACGGCATTGAGCCTCTGGCCCTTTATCGAGAAGAAAATTACAAAGGACGATCAAATTCACAACATCTGTGACAGACCGAGGGATAATCCCTGGAGAACATCTCTAGGGGTGGGAATCTTGACCTTTTATATCGTCCTTTTCTTTGCCTCTTCTACCGATGTCTTAGCAAACACCTTTAACACCTCTTTGAACTTGGTGTTGTGGACTTTTCGGATTCTCTTGATAGCGCTTCCTCCCGTTGCGGGCTACGTGACTTATATGTTAACCAAAGAGACAGCGGGACTCGATGATGCCGGCCAACGAAGAGCTCCAGTAATCATTACACGTTCAGAGGACGGAGAGTACAACTCAGTAGTGGTTGCCGAGGAGCCATCTTTACGCCCTTCAGCGATTTTCGAACTACAAGAAGTGTCCGAAGAGAAGGCATACCGGCGAGCTGCTCAGGGAGATGAGGATGATCGGGAGCTTGTTGGTGCACCTGAGTCGTCTTCGGTAGATGACAACGGTGGCGTTCATCGCGAAGACTTCCATTCGCAAAGATCTGGAGGTTCGGGAATCTTTCGAGTTCCACGAAACGTGCCAGGTGGCGGTGGTTTATTTGGAGGACGAGATTCGCGCCGTCAGAGAAGACGGGACACTCAAGAGTGATGACGGGGGTGCATTATGCGTACTGAGACTACAGGTGAGTCTGCTCGCCTTAAAACTACGAAGATAGGTCAAAAGGTGAAGCTAGGACGGTTAGCTAGAGCTGGAGCACTAGCCCTAGGTAGCTCGATGGTGCTGGGCGCATGTAACCTACCAACTTTTGCGATAAATAAGGGTGCTACGGCCCAAGGGAGAGATACCTTCCATCTCTTTCAGTTGTTTGTTATCATCTCGATACCTGTTTTGTTGTCGGTCTTTATTCCGTTGGCTTGGGCGATTGTTCGTTATCGAAGAAAGGACAACTCAATACCCAAACAGACACATTCCTCGATCCCAATTGAGGTTACCTATACAGTTATCCCAATCCTTATCGTTGCGTTTTTGTTTGTAGTTACTGTGCAGGTTGAGAACAAGGTCACTGCCGTCTCGGCGCATCCGAACTTACGAGTCAACGTAGTGGGATTCCAATGGGGCTGGAGATTCAACTATCCAGCCTTTGACGTGACTAAGGTGACTCAAGGAGTTGGGGGTTCTAGCGTCTATCCTCAGCTTGTTCTTCCAGAGGGTGAGACGACCACGATTCATTTGACCTCAAACGATGTAGTACATGGCTTTTACGTGCCGCAGTTCGACTTTTCACGCTACGCACTGCCAGGAGTAAATAACTACTTCGACTTCACTCCAAACCAGACGGGCACATTCATAGGTAGATGTTCACAGCTGTGCGGACTTTACCACTCGGAGATGCTCTTTACCGTCAAGGTAGTTACGCCTTCACAGTTCAATACTTGGATATCTCAACAGAGTCACTCTACGATTGGAGCTTGATCAAAAATGACTATTGCACCTGAAAGACTGGAGGAGCTAGGTCCCCACCAAGGACACCACGGCCCCGAGCCTACGGGAATATTTAAGTGGCTTACCAGTACTGACCACAAAGTTATCGGTAAGAACTATATGTATACCTCGCTGGTCTTCTTTTTTATTGGGGGCCTTATGGCGGAGTTGATAAGGACCCAGTTATTTGCACCCAATAACCATGTCGTTTCGCCGCAGACCTATAATGAGCTATTTACGATACACGGCTCAATTATGCTGTTTATCTTCGCTGGTCCATTCGTATTTGGAGGTTTTGCTAACTTCTTGGTGCCTCTCCAGATAGGTGCGCCGGATATGGCCTTCCCAAGGCTCAATGCCTTATCGTACTGGCTCTTTTTGACGGGTTCGATAACTATGTTATTGGGTTTTCTGACTGCATCTGGGGCAGCCGCGTTCGGCTGGGTCGCTTACGCTCCACTTTCGGATGCTACCTACTCCCCTGGGGCTGGCCCAGATCTGTGGATCGTATCTGTAGCTTTAGTTGGCTTTTCGGGAATTTTTACTGCAGTGAATCTAGTAACGACGATTTTTTACCTTAGGGCTCCGGGGCTCACGATGTTTCGGATGCCCGTATTTACTTGGAATATGTTGGTGACAGGGATTTTAATTCTCATATCGTTCCCTGTCCTTACTGCAGCTCTCATTATGCTGTACGCTGACAGGCACTTTGGCACTCATATATTTTCCGTTAGAGGCGGAGGTGTTCCGGTCCTCTGGCAGAATCTATTCTGGTTTTTCGGGCACCCCGAGGTCTATATTCTTGCACTTCCGTACTTTGGTATCGTCTCTGAGGTACTTCCTGTCTTTTCAAAAAAGCCCGTCTTTGGGTACAAGGGACTCGTGTTTGCTACCCTTGCGATCGCCGGTCTATCGACCGGAGTATGGGCACATCATATGTTCACGACCGGTACGGTCTTGCTACCTTTCTTCTCCGCTCTGAGTCTTTTGATAGCAGTACCTACTGGAATTAAGATATTTACCTGGATCGGAACTATTTGGAGGGGCAACCTTGACTTTAAGACTCCGCTTGTATTTGCGATAGGCTTTATTATCGCATTTACTATGGGTGGAATAACCGGTGTTATGTTGGCTTCTCCTCCGATTGACTTCTATACCCATGACACCTACTTTGTCGTAGCCCACTTTCATCAAGTCCTATTTGGATCAGCGGTGTTTGCTGGGTTTGCTGGGTTCTACTACTGGTATCCTAAGCTGACCGGTCGGATGTATCGAGAGGGCCTCGGTAAGTTACACTTTTGGTTGACGTTCATTGGCTTCAATGTTACGTTCTTGCCACAGTACCTTCTGGGTTTGAGAGGAATGCCTCGGAGAATAGCGGAGTACGGACCCTCAGATGGATTTACATTTCTAAATGAGGTATCAACGGTAGGGGCTTACATAACGGCTATCGCTTTTGTGGTGTTTCTATATAACTTTTGGGTGTCTTGGCGAAGACCCATCCCAGCGGGCGACAATCCTTGGGACGGTCATACCCTGGAATGGGCGACGTCGTCCCCTCCTCCCTCTCATAACTTCCACAAGCTACCTCCTATTCGCTCTCTAAGACCTACATGGGATATGAACCATCCGGAACACGCTGACTGGAAGTACCACCAGGAAGAAATTAAAAAAAGAGAGCGAACCAGTCAGGGAGTAAGCCATGAGAACTGAGTCACGTATCTACGTAGGTATAGGTGTATTCTTCGTTTTAATAGTCGTTATCTACTTTCTATGGAGCGGAGACTCTGGGAACTCTATTTTCTTGGTTGCCTCAGCGTTGTTGGGTATCATGCCGGGACTCTACCTTGGATGGTGGTCTCGAAGAATGAATCCTCGCCCAGAAGATGTCGAGGATGTTACTACTGATGATATCAGGGGTGATGTGGGATACTTTCCGACCTTTACGATCTGGCCGTTTGTTTTGGGCATGGGCGTATTCCTTACTGCATTGGCGTTTGTGTTCGGCGAGTGGACAGCGGTGGTAGGGATGGGCTTCGTGCTGTCAGCAGCGATCGGCGGTACCTTGTCTTCAAAGCCTAAGGTGTCAAGACACGTTTAGAGCAAGGTCCGCCTCTCAAGGCCGATATATCTGCGTTGGCTTGGAGCCTTGGGATT
>JAJYGA010000126.1 GCA_021785255.1 Actinomycetes bacterium | reverse complement strand
GATCATATCGAGGCAGTCTTGGTTGGGACTGTTCGACAGGTGGGATGCGGTCTACTACCAACTTATTGCAGCTCAAGGGTATCCAAGTAACCTACCATCACTAACAGCGTTCTTTCCGGGTTACCCCCTGTTTCTTAGGGGGTTGCATGTGCTGACCCTGTCTCAGTTTTCCTACTTATCGATAGCGGACTTTACAAGCGCTGTTTTGGTGGTAGCAAACGCATTACTTCTTTACCGAGTTGCGACTCATTTTCTTACTCCTGGCGTATCTGCCTTGAGCGCGTTTTTATTCTTGTTTTATCCAACCTCCTTTTTCTTTCTAGCTCCTTATCGAGAGTCGTTTGAGCTTTTCATAGTTCTGCTGGCACTGCTTGCAATAGAACGGCAAAGATGGCTCGTGGCATCGTATCTGGGAGCGCTTGCCGCAGCGTGTGATCCTTTAGGACTGGCCGTGGGACTTGGTATCTTCGTCGTATTGCTTACGAGACGGATGTGGTGGAAGGCGGTTTTACTGGGGTTGATTTCGGTAAGTGGCTTTTTGGTATACGTTGCGTTTCTTCAAGTGCGCTTTCACAATCCGTTAGAGTTCTTAGCGGTTGAAAGGTTTTGGGCTCGAACCACCACTGCACCATGGTGGGGGCGTGCTTCAAAACACCTTAGCCTTTGGTAAGCTGCCTCAGAACTCCTTCGATACCAATGTCTATATCACATGGGCGCTTGATGATCTTGCTGCACTAAGTGCACTTTTCATCTTTCTCTATGCGATCGCTACTGCCTGGCGCCTTCGAAGGCAGATACTTCGTGATTTCGGCTCCTTTGAGAGGTACGTTCCTCTCGCAGTGTTGTTGGTAGTTGGAATCCTCGTTCCCGTTTCTTCTTCAGTCTATCCCTACTACCATTACCTTTACTCCACTGGAGCAGAGGCGCGGCTACTATCGACAACGGTCCCTGCTTACTTCTTAGCAGGGAAGTTGCTCAGTCGAGTACCGACGATCATGTTGATAGTAGGTATTGCGATGGTTGTGGCGTGTTTTTTCTTCCAATCTATGTTTAATCTCGGTTACTGGCTTACCTGAGTCGCATGGAAAGTATCGATTCGACTCCTTCGCTAAAGGAGTTTTCGTTAGGATTCTTCCTACGACGCTAAGAAGGCTTTGTGTTTTGGAGATGCGAAGCATTGACAGTCAGTGGGAGTCCTCTTAGTCGTTTACGACTATTTTTTGACCACGAAAAGGCTGTATCTAAAGAAACTGCTAACTGTTAGACAAACACGGTAGTTCTTCCGATCCTGCGGCCTGTTTAACAGGAGCTAGTTGGTGGTAAGGAGTTCTTGATGTTTATATCGATCATACTTACAGCGTCTCGTCAGTTCAACGGTGTCAAGAGCAGGTTCGGAGCGAAACCGGAATCGAACATACATTCGTGACTGATCGTACTGATGAATCTCGGGACTTCAACCAACGCTTCTCTATCGAGGCTGCATACAAAGAGTACTTTCTGGCCCAAAGTGCTAAAGCTCCATGTGAAACAGGTACGATCTACACGCCGTCAAGATACGAAACTACGAAGATCTCTCTTTGAATGTAAGTCCTGTCATCGCTAGACGTCTACCACCTCGGGCACTATCTTCCATAAGGGTTAGATCCCTCCCGCGGAGTAGTCCAGCTATGTATCTTGTCTAAAACAATGAGCGTGGTATTGCTGCTACTCCCTTGGTACAACACTTAGGCGTCTCGTAGCGGTAACTGTCAGGGTAGTCAACTGCTTAGGTGATGTTGAACAAACTCCAAAGTGCAGTCTCGAGACAAAACTCCAAGTACTTCCGTGATGGGAAAGTTTCCTTAGATGAGTTCTACCTTGGTGGGATAAGTTATAGAGTAGGGAAACAAGGTAGAGGAGCAGATCAAGCTACGGTGATGATTCGAGTGTCTCTCACCAACGGTGCTCCTAAACACTGCTTCATAGAGATTATCGATCATACAACTACTGGTACGGTGTTTGACACCTTGAAGAGACAAGTACAACTTGAAATAACTCTAAAGACCGATGGCAATCCCACCTACCGTGCATGTGCAAGAGAGATGGGTTTCACCTACACAGTGACGCTATCAAGCGACCAAAGTGCACACAAGGTCTTCAGTTGGGTCAACCCACAAGTTAGCAGTACCAGGAGGTTTTTTGATGATATCTACCACGAAAGGAAAGAGTGCAAACAGCTCTACTTGAAAGAGCGCGTCTACTGATTCAGTCGCAGACGTAGCCAGTCTTCATTGGTAGATCGTCTTTTCAACACCTGTACACTTGCCGAAGAGCACCCCTTTTATCTCGACCCAAGGTGGGAGACTGACTCCGGCTTGTCAGTCTTTATATGTATGATATCAGTTGCTTTAGTGCCGATAACTGTACAAAGTGTTACACGGTGGCGTTGGGGAGGACTATGACAATTTTATTGATATAGTTCCCCTTGAAGGGCAACCTTACGCTCGGACACACGTGCACCAAACTCTTAACATCCGCTAAAGTACTCTTCGGAACTCAGGAGCGTTGAGATCTCCGAGATACGACGAGGTTGACCGCGTTAGTTTTGACAACTTGCAACCGGGTGATTATCTATGGATTTCGCAGGCCAACGTAGCTGTGGTTATGTGCCAAGCGATTTTCATGGGTCAACTGTTGATGTCATTTGTACTTCAGCAGACAGAGATCTAGGGCTCGGCAAAGGGCTTCAATCTTGACGAGGTTGACAACCCTAGCTATCATTAGCTAATGGTGTCTTCTCGGAGGGTTGCCGAGTGAAGGGTGCCACGGGAGAGTCTCCAGTGTACGATATAGAGCGCGTGAGGGTTTTGGCCGAGGAAAGAACCAGTTTGCGTGGTTCGCTACTTGAAATACTTCACGCGGTCCAAGATACCTTAGGTTACGTGGACGAAACCGCAATCCCAATTATCGCTGATACGTTAAACCTCTCCAAAGCTGAAGTGCTAGGAGTGGTTAGTTTTTACCGGGATCTTCGTCAAGAACCGCCTGCGCAGACGGTCGTACGTCTGTGTCGGGGCGAGGCGTGCCAGTCCGTTGGAGCCGAGAGACTGGTGGCTCGTGCTCGCGAACGTTTCGGTCTGGATATTGGAGAGTCTAGTACAGATGGTCGTGTCTCTTTGGACCAAGTGTTCTGTCTTGGCAACTGTGCTCTTGGGCCGTCCGCTATGGTTGATGGTCGTTTGATTGGTCGTCTAGATGAGGCAACATTAGATGTCTTAATGGCTCCCCGCCTATGAGGTGGTGATTAATCTTATGGCGACGGTATTTGTTTCGATGGACTCGTCTGCACGTTCGGTAGGGGCCGACGATGTGGCTGACGCGATACGCCGAGCCGCCGAGGTTCGTGACTTGTCGGTCACGATTGTGCGAAATGGGTCGCGGGGAATGCTTTGGTTAGAACCGCTTGTTGAGGTGGAGACTGAACGAGGTCGAGTCGCCTATGGGCCTGTGACTATCCAAGATGTGGAGACTCTAGTGGATGAGGGACTGTTTGTCGGTGCTGATCACCGACTTAGTTTGGGTTCAACTGAGGAGATCCCCTGGCTCGCGCGCCAGACTCGCTATAGTTTTGAGTTGGTTGGCCTTATAGATCCACTTTCGCCCGAGGACTATGAAGCTCATGGTGGGCTTTCGGGATTGCGCAAGGCGATCACGATGCAACCTGCAGAGATTGTCGAGTTAGTCACGGAGTCTGGTCTTCGGGGTCGTGGGGGTGCTGGGTTCCCAACAGGAATTAAGTGGGAAACCGTACTTGCTGCACCAACGGAGGATGTGAAGTTCGTCTGCGCCAACGCAGACGAAGGTGACAGTGGTACCTTCGCGGATAGGATGCTTATGGAGGGTAATCCGTTCGGTCTTATCGAGGGAATGGTCATTGCGGGCCTTGCGACTGGGGCAACCGAGGGTTTTGTTTACGTGCGATCGGAGTATCCCGATGCTATTGCAACGATGCGGACTGCCATTGGAGTTGCTCACCTGCGAGGTTGGCTTGGTTTGAATATCCTCGGGAGTCACGAGCGGTTCGAGCTCTCAGTGCGAGTAGGCGCTGGCTCCTATATTTGCGGTGAAGAGACGGCTATGCTTGAGAGCCTTGAGGGACGCAGAGGCATGGTTAGGGCTAAGCCGCCGTTGCCGGCGCACGCTGGACTTTTTGAGCGCCCTACCGTTATTAACAATGTTCTAACGCTGGCTTCAGTACCGCGCATAGTCGCTGATGGACCGAGCGTCTACCGGTCCTTTGGAGTTGGGCGTTCGCGAGGGACTCAGGTCTTCCAGATAGGTGGCAATGTCGCCCGTGGAGGGGTCGTGGAGTTGCCGTTTGGAGTTACGCTCGGTACGTTAGTGAATGACTTTGGAGGTGGAACCCGCTCTGGTCGTCCGATTCGCGCTGTTCAAGTAGGAGGACCACTTGGGGCGTATCTGCCAGTGGCAGCCTTTGACGTACCTATGGATTACGAAAGTTTTGCAGCCATTGACGCTATGGTTGGACACGGCGGTGTGGTCGTCTTCGACGAAACTGTTGATATGGCGAGACAGGCGCGTTTTGCTATGGAGTTCTGTGCGGAAGAGTCCTGCGGTAAGTGCACCCCATGCCGTGTGGGAGCAGTTCGAGGCGTCGAGGTGATTGATCGAATTATTGCTGGTGACCATCGTGAGGCCAATCTTGTACTGCTTGAAGATCTTTGTGACTTGATGGCGAGTGGCTCTCTTTGTGCGATGGGCTCATTGACTCCGATGCCTGTTCGAAGTGCCCTGACTCACTTTGGGAATGATTTCCATCGGTTGCCAGCCGCTCTTAGGTCTGACGCAAGTGAGCCGAGATCAAGATGAGCTGGAGGCAGAGGCTATGGCGATACTAAAGGAACATGATTTAGGAACGGGTGAAAGTACGTCAGAGACGATCGTTCATGTAGAGATCGATGGTATCGGCATCAATGTTGCGGCTGGGACGTCTGTCATGCGCGCTGCTGCACTTGGTGGGATTGATGTACCGAAGCTATGTGCAACCGACCGCTTAAAAGCTTTTGGTTCGTGCAGACTTTGTCTCGTTGAGATCAAGGGAGTTCGAGGTACTCCGGCGTCCTGCACGACTCCTGTGACCGATGGGATGCGTATATTTACCCAGACTCCACGACTCGAGAAGCTCCGCCGCGCTGTGATGGAGCTTTATATCTCCGATCATCCACTTGATTGCCTTACTTGCGCAGCGAACGGGGACTGTGAACTTCAGGATATGGCGGGGACCGTGGGCCTACGGGATGTTCGATACGGCTACGCAGGCGAAAATCACCTAGATTCGTCGGTTGACGAATCTAACCCTTACTTTAGTTTTGATCCGTCGAAGTGTATTGTGTGCTCGCGATGCGTGCGAGCCTGCGAGGAGACACAAGGCACGTTTGCACTGACTATTGCGGGGCGGGGATTCGGATCAAGGGTCGCTACGGACGGAAAGAGTTTCTTTGATTCGGAGTGTGTGTCCTGCGGTGCGTGTGTTCAAGCCTGCCCGACGGCGACCTTAGAGGAGAAGTCGGTCATTTCGTTGGGCGTACCAAGTCGCAGTGTCATCACTACTTGTGGATACTGTGGGGTTGGCTGTTCGTTTAAGGCGGAACTGCGAGGTGATGAGGTTGTACGAATGGTACCGTTCAAAGATGGTGGTGCGAATGAGGGACATTCATGCGTGAAGGGTCGTTTCGCTTGGGGTTACGCCACACATAAGGACAGAGTTCTGAACCCTATGATTAGAGAGGCGTTCACCGACCCATGGCGGGAGGTATCGTGGAACGAAGCTATCTCGTACGCTGCTATGCGCCTCAAAGACATCCAGGGCCGCCACGGTGTCGCTTCGATTGGGGCGATTACTTCATCACGTTGTACTGACGAGGAGGTCTATACAGTCCAGAAGATGGTTCGAACCGCGTTCGGCAATAATAACACTGACACATGTGCACGGGTTTGTCACTCTCCAACTGGTTATGGTCTCAGCCAGGCTTTCGGTACGTCAGCAGGCACGCAGGACTTCCGCTCGGTAGATTATGCAGATGTCATCTTACTGATAGGTGCTAACCCCACCGATGCACATCCTGTGTTCGCATCGCGTATGAAGCGTCGCATACGAAACGGAGCCAAGTTGATCGTTGCTGATCCTAGACGGATCGACTTGGTACGAACTCCGCACGTCAAAGCGGCTCACCATCTGCAGATGCATCCGGGAACAAACGTCGCACTGATGAACGCTCTTGCTCATGTGGTGGTGACAGAGGGACTCGTGAATGAGCCGTTTGTAGCTGAGCGCTGCGAGACCGAGAGTTTTACTATTTGGGCCGAGTTCGTTGCTCGTCCGGGGAATAGCCCCGAAACACTTGCGCCGATTACTGGAGTTCCGGCAGAGGAGGTGAGGGCAGCCGCGCGGCTATACGCTAGCGGACCTAACTCAGCAATCTACTATGGGCTCGGCGTGACGGAGCACTCCCAAGGTTCAACAATGGTGATGGCTCTTGCGAATCTTGCAATGGCTACCGGTAACCTTGGTCGTGACGGAGTGGGCGTAAACCCGCTCCGAGGTCAGAACAATGTTCAAGGATCCTGTGATATGGGTTCCTTCCCTCATGAGTTTCCTGGGTATCGCCACGTCTCGGATAATGCTGTCCGTGCGATCTTTGAGCAAGAATGGGGTCGGACGCTAGATAGTGAGCCAGGGCTCCGAATTCCAAATATGTTCGACGCGGCCGTCGATGGAGACTTCAAGGGACTTTTCGTACAAGGTGAAGACATAGCGCAGTCTGATCCTAACAGTAAGCACGTAGCCGCGGCTCTTTCGTCCCTTGAACTCCTCGTCGTTCAGGATCTCTTTATCAACCAGACTGCAGCCTTCGCCCACGTGTTCTTACCGGGGACTTCATTCTTGGAAAAAGACGGTACTTTTATAAACGCAGAACGGCGGATAAATCGGGTTCGCCCTGCAATTCGTGCGCGTAGTGGTAAACACGAATGGCAAGCCGTTTGTGAACTTGCAACTGCGATGGGGTATCCGATGCATTACGATAGCAGTTCGCAAATTCTCGATGAAATAGCCAGAACCACGCCGACCTTCTCTGGGGTCTCCTTCGAGTTGTTGGACAAGGTGGGTAGTGTTCAATGGCCCTGCAATGAGAAGGCTCCTTTGGGAACGCCAGTGATGCATGTTGGTACATTTGTGCGTGGTAAGGGATACTTTGCTGAAACTCCATTTGTTGGAACCCCAGAGCGAGCCAACCGCCGTTTCCCCCTTATTCTCACCACCGGTCGAATCCTAAGTCAATATAACGTTGGAGTTCAGACTCGACGTACCGAAAATCTGCGTTGGCATGATGAGGATGTACTTGACATTCACCCCTTTGATGCTGAGGAGCGAGGCATCTCAGATGGGAGTCTTGTTGCGGTAACCAGCAGAGTTGGGCGAACAAGCTTGCATGTACATATTACCGATCGCGTGCCTCAGGGGGTTGTCTACACGACCTTCCATTTTCCTGGTGACGCTACGAATATGGTGACGACTGAGTATTCTGACTGGGCAACAAACTGTCCAGAGTATAAAGTTACAGCCGTGGAGGTCTCTCCGAAGAGTGCAAAGGAAACCAACTCTGATGCTGACTACGCTCGCAATTTTGGACATTCTGAGAGCTTGATGGCGGACTCTATCGTGAGAATGGCTAACCAACTTGCAGACATCTTTGGCTATTTGGGAGAAAAAGAAGGTGCAACTCGTATCGAGAACCATATCCGTAAATTCTGGTCACCAGCTATGCGGGATGAATTGGTGAAAGTCGCGGCCAGAGATCGTGCTTTACTTGCACCTATGTCCATTGTGGCCGCCGGGAAGGTCGCTTCTCTTTGAGGTGACGGTAGCCGCTGCTTCAATTTATTTCGTCATAGACTCCAACGGTGTTGGGAGCAGAGAAGTTGACCTTGATTGAGTCGAGGCTGGAAAAAGTTGCGAACATAGATTGCACTTTGGATCGGCATTGGGCTTTGTCGATATAGCGGTAAAGCAAAGTTAAGGTTCCAACGGGCAATCTGTTGGGCTTATGCGCGGGCTTGCGGTGGCTATGGCTGATTCTCACAGATGTAGACCTATGGTAAGGGGCACAGTGTCGGTCAACTGGTTATCTGCAGCTATGCGACATAAGTCTTTTGCTCAAACTCTGATCGGCTGCTATCTCTAAGATGGTGTAAGCCATTGACAGTGCACCTTCAAAGACGGCTTTATCTGCGGCAGCAGATCGAGCTGCTCTTGTGAACTCAGGTTGATGGTTTATCGCCGGAAGAGAGTCTATGTCGAGGAGAGGGTGTATTGAGGGTATCTCTAATGAGATGTTAGCCATGTCGGTTGAGGCTCTAAACTCTCGCGTTGGGTCTGGGAAGGGCCTGCCACAGGCTTCAGCTTGGCGTCTATATATAGCTGCGATCTCCTCATCTGTGATGAACTCTGAGTAGGCAGGAGAGGGTGATGTGATATTAAGCGATGCTCCGGTTGCATGTGCACCGGCCTCGAAGCACCGGTTGATCTTCGGCTCAAGCAGCTCAAGATCGGAGAGGGTTTTCGAGCGAATGATATAGGTACCTTCAACGAGAGCTGGAATAACGTTAGGGGCGTCGCCTCCATGACTAACGAAGCCGTGTACTTGATCGTAAGGATAGTTATGTTGACGTTGAAGCCCAATTGCGACTTGGGAGATAGTCATGGCATCTAAAGCATTTATTCCAACTTGAGGGTATCCAGACGCGTGAGCCTCCTTGCCTACAAAGGTGATGTCAAGGTGTTTCGCCGCCAACGTCGGCATGCGGTCAGACTCAGCAGGCGCTGGATGCACCATCATTGCTGCATTTAGATGCTTAAATGCCCCTTGTTCGAGCATTAACACCTTTCCGCCACCGCCCTCCTCGGCGGGGGTTCCAAGTATTCTTATGGATACACCGATCTCGTCCAAGAACGGTACCAACGCCGCAGTTGCTAGGTAAGCACATGCCGCTATCACGTTATGACCACATGCGTGTCCAACTCCGGGCAGTGCGTCGTACTCAGCGCAGATGCCTATTTTAAGCGGCGCGCCACCTGCGTCTCCAGTAAAAGCAGTTCTGAGGCCTCCAGCATGGTCGTTGAGATCCATACCCAGGTCAGAGATGGCTGCGGCCATCCAGTCGTGCGCCTTATACTCCTCAAATCCAAGCTCTGGATTTTCATGGATAAGGTGTGAAAGCATTAGTGCCTGATCGTATCTACGTTCTGCTTCTCCTTTTATACGATCTTTGACTTCTTGAAGATCTTTAGTTGACAACTATTCCCTCGCTTACTCTATAACCACGACTGTGTCGCCAGTTCCAACGGTATCTCCCGCATTTACACGTATCTCTTTTACAACTCCAGACCTTTCACACAAAATGGCGTTCTCCATCTTCATGGCTTCAAGGACTAAAAGGCTCTGACCGACCTCGACTTTTTGTCCAAGCTCTACCAAAACCTTTACTACGGTTCCTTGCATAGGGACAGTGACTTGACCACTTCCACCGCCGGTTGAACTGTGGTGGCTGTGCGCTACTGGCTTCTTGGACCGTCCCCGAGTCCTTGTCGTACTCTGTGCATCTGAAGCTGGAGTGTCGCTTTCAAGAAGATAAAGATTTACCTCTACCCGCTTACCGCTCACCTCGGCTATTACAGTCTTTTTGACCGGTGCTTCGGGTTGTTCTGCTGCGGGCGGCAGCTGTACTTCGAGATTCTCAAGCCCAGCCCTTGTTTCAACCCATTTAGTTGAGTACTCAACTTGTTGAAACTCAGGATGTTCTAATATCGCCAAATGTGCGGGAATCGTCGTTACTATGCCCTCAATCTCTGTTTCTTTGAGAACCCTCACCATCCTCTTGATTGCTTTGTCTCTGTTATCAGACCATACCACAATCTTGGCTACTAAATTGTCGTAGAATTGAGATACGCTATCTCCGCTTTCATAACCGGTATCTGTGCGAGTATACGGACCGTCTGGTCTTATGAACTTCGTTATCGTTCCAGGAGAAGGGAGGAAGCGGCCGCGGCTAGGATCCTCTGCATTTACGCGCACCTCAATCGATGCTCCTCGTCGTTGGATCTCGTGTTGAGCCAAGGGGAGCCTGTGTCCATCGGCGACCAATATCTGCCACTCTACCAAGTCAAGGCCGGTGATCAATTCAGTGATAGGATGTTCGACTTGGAGCCTGGTATTCATCTCGAGAAAATAGAAGTCGTCGTCTTGGTATAGAAACTCAACCGTTCCAGCATTGCGATAGCCACAGGCTTTGGCGACTCGGACAGCTGCATCTCCCATCTTCTCTCGAATATCATTGGGAAAGTTTGGTGCTGGTGCCTCTTCGATTAGCTTTTGGTGGCGTCGTTGAGATGAGCAGTCCCGTTCTCCAACCCAAAGCGCGTTTCCATGGCTATCGGCGAAAACCTGCATCTCGATGTGGCGAGGCCAAGAAAGGTAGCGTTCCAGGTAGCACTCAGATCTACCAAATGCCTTCTCCGACTCGCGCATAGCGGACTCTAGGGCGTCCTTAGCATCTTCTTTAGAGTTGACTACTCTCATTCCGCGACCGCCGCCTCCAAAGGCCGCTTTGATTGCGACAGGCCAGCCGTGTAGCTCTCCGAACTCGACGATCTCTTCGTGGTCCTCAATAGCGGTTGTAGTACCTGGAACACCTTCGACGCCAGCTTTTTGTGCTGCAATTCGAGAGGAGATCTTGTCACCCATTATCTCAATGGCCTCCGGTGGAGGTCCGATAAAGGTGATGCCAGAGTTAGATATGTCTCTTGCAAACTGAGCGTTTTCAGAGAAGAATCCATAGCCAGGATGAAGGGCATCGGCTCGTGAGCGCTTGAGAATCTCAAGGATCTTTTCGGTATTGAGGTAACTTTCCTGAGGAGTACTTCCACCCAATGCGTATGCCTCATCGGCGACTCGAACATGTAACGCGTCACGGTCTAGTTCTGAGTAGATCGCGACCGTCTGAATGCCCATCTCCCGAGCGGTTCGAGCTACCCTTACGGCTATCTCGCCCCGATTGGCTATTAAAATCTTTTTGAACAACTCCGCACCGTCCTTTTGACGCAATAGTCTCGTATATGTGCTTAATACAAGTCCTCAAGCCGAAACTCTAACCCAACCCAACGCATTTTGTCGCGTTCAAAGGTTTGAATCTTTAGACTCGACCAATCGCTACATTCTAGACCAGGCTCGTCTCGGCGCCAAGGAGGGATTGGTGGTTGTCGCTGACGAACAAGTGAAGGGCCGTGGCAGACTGCAGCGTAGTTGGTACTCTCCGAAAGGGAGATCCTTGTCAGCGAGTATTTTATTCGATAACGAACGCACGATATCTGACGCTCAGATCTTAGTTAAAGTCGTATCGTTGGCTATGTCGTCGGCCCTGAAGGCTCTTTACGTGTTGAAGGTCGGTGTTAAATGGCCTAACGATCTCGAAGTTGAGTCAAAGAAGCTTGCGGGCGTATTAGCTGAAGTCGTTTCCTACGGTCCAAAAACCCAGATCGTGGTAGGAATCGGTGTCAACCTTGGCCAAAGTGTGGAGGAGCTCGCAGCCCTTAATAGACCGGCAACTTCAGTAGCACTAGAACGACCAGATCTAAGCTATGTCTCCTCTTCGGAGTTGCTGGATACCTTTTTGAGTTCGGTTTGTACTTTGTACTCCGTCGTTCGATCCGAAGGCGGCAAGAGAAGGATTACGGAAAGTTATAGAGATCAATGTACCACATTAGGCAAGAGGGTTGAGGTGCGACTGCCCTCTGGCCAAGTCATAGACGGGACTGCGGTGGATCTTGGAGAAGACGGAGAGCTGATTGTTGATACGAGTTCGGAGAGGCTTTTGGTTAGTGCTGGTGACGTGGCGCATCTTAATGTACACCGTTAGATATTTACCGAAGGCTCTTGAACTTTGAAAGGACTGAGGAGTTCGGATAAGCGATATGCGCGTTCAAGAAAGCCGAGTGAAGATGAACTTTACTTTTGGGGGACGTAGGTTGTCTTTTACTTACTTAACTAGGATCCCATCGTAGCTCCCCAAGTTCGGATAGTATGACTTCAGACCCTCAGAGGTCAATATGTTTGACACCATAGGTTCAAAGGTGCAGTCTACTTTAGCGGGAGTGATGATGGAGTTTGACTTATCGCAAGAGCAGGAGAGTTTCCGCAAAGTCGTGCGGGAGTTCGCTGAGACGGAGATCAGGCCGTACGCATCCCAATGGGATGAGAAGAACATCTTTCCGCTTCAGGTAGTGAAGGAGATGGGAAAGATGGGACTGTTTGGACTGGTTTTCCCTGAAGAGTACGGTGGATCTGGAGCCGACTTTACTACCTTGTGTATCGCGATAGAAGAGTTGGCAAAGGTCGACTCTTCTATCGCGATTACTCTGTCGGCAGGGGTTGGTCTTGGAGCATCTCCGGTCTATCATTTCGGATCCGATGAGCAAAAAAGTAAGTGGCTACCAAGGCTTTGTGCGGGTGAGATGCTAGGAGCTTTCGGGCTAACTGAGCCAGATGGCGGTTCTGATGCTGGCTCTACGCTGACCAAGGCTAAAAAGATGTCGGAAGACGAGTGGAGTATAAGCGGAGCGAAAGCTTACATTACGAACTCCGGTACAGAGATTACCGGTTTCATCACAGTGACGGCGAGCACAGATGATGGAGTGACCGCCTTTTTGATTCCGTATGGGACTCCGGGATTGACGATTGAACCCGCTTACAAAAAGATAGGCTGGCACGCTTCTGATACCCATGGGGTAGTTCTAGACGATGTGAGAGTGCCTAACTCTGCCGTATTGGGAGCTGAGGGTAAGGGGTTTGCACAGTTTTTAGCAACTTTGGACGAAGGAAGAATTGCGATCGCAGCGTTGGCGTTGGGGCTTATCCAGGGATGCCGTGACGAGGCGGTAGCTTATGCGAAAACTAGAAACGCGTTCGGCGGGCCGATAGGTAGATACCAAGGTGTTGCCTTTAAGTGTGCAGATATGGACGTTGACGTTGAGGTTGTACGTAACCTCGTCTACAAGGCGGCTTGGTTGAGAGATAGCGGAAGGCCCTTTAAACGAGAGGCAGCTATCGCTAAGTTGTACTCGAGCGAAGCGGCGATGAGGTCGGCGAGGGACGCGGTACAGATCTTTGGAGGTGCTGGTTATATGGATGAAACCCCAGTGGCTAGGTACTATAGAGATGCTAAGATTCTTGAGATCGGAGAAGGTACCTCTGAGGTTCAACGTGTCGTGTTGGCTCGACAGCTGGGACTCAGGCCGTACTGATCGTCTCAGCGGTAGCCGAAGTGGAGGATTAAATGAGGGCGTTGGTACTTTCCGGTGGAACGGGATCGAGGCTCCGCCCTATCACTTACACCTCTGCAAAGCAGCTCGTTCCAATAGCGAACAAACCCATTTTGTTCTACGGTCTTGA
>JAJYGA010000159.1 GCA_021785255.1 Actinomycetes bacterium | reverse complement strand
ACGATCGACAGGTCATCTCTTGAATTTCATTTCCCGTGTCAGGAACCCTGAACCCAACGTCATCTTCATAAGAGACCACCACGCTATGATGCGAACCAACTGAGCTAGTTCTAATTGCGATAATTCAGGGATAACGAAGCATGAGCGCCTTAGGGTACTGTGATCTTATGTATGTAACGATCTATGGCGTGGCGGCAGTTTCATTTATGATGTTGATGTACGCCTTGGAGAAGAAGGGTCGTGTGTATGTGGCTCTCTTTGCACTGGGCTGCGTGTTTTCTAGTGTATATGGATTCCTCTCTGGCGCGTGGCCCTTTGGAGTGGTGGAAGTCGTCTGGTCGGTTGTGGCACTTCGACGGTATATGACATACCCAACGGCTAGTACCTGATATTGATCGTAGTTGATTCAGTCTTGAGCTAGTTGTAAGTATTGTGCCTTTACGTAGAGAGAGTGCGAACTAGAAGGATCTAATTTTGAGTAATTCCAAGTAGATGTATGGAACTGTGTTGTAATGTGTTGGGCTTACTTAGGGATTGTAGGTAGGTTGTTCCCTGTGTCGGTAACCTAGGATGTTAATGTGAATACGATCGTGATTGAATTAGCCAAGGAGGAAGAGTTCGACTCTATTGGGACGTTGATAGTCTCCGCTTACAGAGATCTTTTGGGTTCTGAACTCGAAGAACCATATGAGAAGGAACTTTTGGACGTCAAAACTCGAGCGCAGGTAAGCGACGTTTACGTTGCTGAAGTAGAGGGTCACCTTGCCGGATCAGTGACTTACGTAGGAGATCCTGCTTCTCCATTGGCAGAGGACTTCAACGATCATGAGGTAGGAGTCCGAATGTTAGCGGTAGATCCAAAGTGGCAGGGCAAGGGAGTGGGGAAGGCCCTTGTTCGTTTTGTGGCAGACCGAGCTAGAAGAGATGGTGCACGTTCGGTATTTCTATACTCTCTTGAAGAGATGAAGGTGGCCCACCATATCTACGAGGACTTGGGATTTAAGCGGGTCGTCGATCGAGACTATCTCATGGATAATGGAAGATATCTATTAGCATTCACACTGTATCTTTGATGAATCAGTGACTTTGGTCGCGTCTAGGATCGCTCGTAGTCACCTTGAATATCTGTGTGGCGGGAGCAAGGTTTATTAATATAAGATAAGAGGCTATAGCTCTTTCGTGGAAGATATCTGGGCATTAATTCCTACAACTAGCCGAGCTTGGTGCTATACAGTATCAAGGACGTCCCTAGCGACATGGCTGGAGGTATCATGACGATATGGCGCAGAATGGGCGTTGTACTTGGAAGTGCAGCGCTCGTTGCATCTGTTTTTGTAACGTCGACAGCTTCGGCTTCAACGTTAAGTGGTGTGCGATCCACAGTAAGTCAAGTGCGAGTCTGCTCCACGCCTGCCTCGGGATATGCTGCTTGTAACTCGATTCAGTTGTTAAACCCTCAAGCAAACTGGCACGGGCAGGTTGGTCGAGGTGTGGTTTCAAATGTGAAACCCTCTTCAGCAACTGCCCCGTCAGGGTATTACCCTGGAGATCTCCAATCGGCCTACGGACTAGCCAAGTACTCTGGCACCTATGGTGCGGGCGAGACGGTGGCGATCGTTGATGCTTACAATGACCCGTATGCTCTTACTGACCTTTCCTACTACAGGTCGTACTTCAATGGAAAGTCAGGGTCTGTATCCGGTACTGGAGCTACTTCGATTCCTCCGATTTGTGGAACTTCTGAAGCTTCTGGCGCTTCGTCATGCGTACATTTTACTGTCTATAACCAAAAGGGTTCTACCACCTCCCTTCCCAGGAAGAATGCATCTTGGTCTGAGGAGATATCGCTTGACCTTGATATGGTCTCGGCCATATGCCCCAATTGCAACATTGCGTTAGTAGAAGCAAATACTGCATCGTTTTCGAATCTTGCAACTGCGGTGAACTTTGCAAAAACGCTCGCTCCTGTCGCAATCTCTAACAGTTATGGGGGCTCCGAGTTCTCTTCAGAGACTTCGTCCAATTCAACTTACAGCGGAACAAATGCCATGGCTGTTACGGTGAGCGCTGGTGATAGCGGGTATGGCGTTGAGTTTCCGGCAGCGTCTCCGGGTGTTACGGCCGTAGGTGGAACAACCTTGAACTATACGATTTCAAATGGAACACCAAGTTGGAATCAAACTGTTTGGTCTGGATCCGGTAGCGGATGCTCGGCTTATGAACCAGCTCCATCGTGGCAGGCCACCGGTTGGGATACTGCCTGTTCTAACCGAACGGTGGCGGATACTGCCAGCGACGCTAATCCAAATACGGGTGTTGCGGTCTATGATACCTTTAGAAAAAGTGGATGGTTGGTCTTCGGCGGAACCAGTGTTGCTTCACCGACAGTATCTTCTGTGTACGCGCTGGCTAAGTCCTATGACGCTTCTGCGGGTATTGCATACAGTGCAAGTCCATCACTTCTGTACGGTTCGACTGACTCTCAACTTACCAACGTAGTTAGCGGTTCCAACGGTAGTTGCGGGACTTATCTATGCAACGCTTCTCCGTCTTTGTCACCGCCACTAATGCCTGCTTATGATGGACCTACCGGAAATGGAACGGTGGCGGGTCTAAACGGATTGGGTGCGTTCTAGAGATAACTGGGTAGTTCGCAAGTTGGATCATAAAGTTGCTATGTTTTTGCCCGGTGTCATAGGCTGGGAGTTTTAGGAACTCTAGCCTAAGTTTTTGCACAGCTGGTGGAACAAGATCGTGTCGAAATCTGGCTGTAAGAGATGTAGTTGCGAAGAGACTGAGTAGGTGCATCTTGTCAAGAACGTTTGAAAAATGGTCTTTGGCAAACTCGACTTTCAAGTGGTGCGATGTCGTCGTTAGCGTATCTGGATACCGTAGAGCAAGTGTGCACATGGTGGGAGCACGGCCGAACAGATTCTCTAGTGGTGAGTAGAGGACGTTAGTGCCGTGTTAACGAGTACGATTCTTGCGATAGTACACAAACAATGTTGTGTAGTAGGAGAGTTCTTCAACTATAACGTGAGACCATCCAATTCTAGTTCTGACGTAATTCTTTGGAGGTCTGTTGTGCTTGGAAGAAAAGGATAGTCGCGGTAGGACTCTGATGGTTTATAGGATCCATATGGTCTTGTGCATCCTGGCTCACCGTTGGGACCTGGACATCCATTTGTCATAAATGCGATTCCATCATTGGCAGCGGCCACTAACTCGGTAGCTGAAGGCGTCTTTATGCCTGTCAACGATCCGTCGTTAGAGAACTCAAAGTCCTTGACCTTGTAACTGCGCTGTTCTACAAGATATTTTGCGAGCTGGATACGGCGCCATCGCGTGATCGTCGACTTAGGAGTGCTACCCATCCTGGAGTCGGGCTCTGGATTGAAGCAGAATAGATACGGAAAGATCTCCTGGCTAACGAGTCTATCGAACATATCAATGAGGTCAAAGTCCGTTTCACCAAGACCAACGACCGTGTGACAGTTAACCTTCCAAGGACCAAAGATCGTTCTTGCTTCGCTGACGATCTTCCAGTACTGAGTCCACGATAGACCTGACCCACCAGCTGGCACGTCTGTCCTAAGTGAGCGAAAGAGCGTCTCGGTAACGGCATCAAGTCCTATGCCAATCATGTCAACGCCGCGGGTCTTGAACTCTTCAAGTTTTGCACGGTTGAGCGTCGGTGGCGCTACAAGGATCGATAGAGGGGTTCGAACGTTTCTAACGATTGTATCGGTTATGGTACATGTGTCTCGGAACGCGTATGGATTTGTAACCATTGAAATACATAAGCGCGTCAGTTTGGCTTCGAGAAGACGCATTCTTTCGACCAAAGTGTCTGTTTCAACTAAGGGCCATTCAACTCTAATGAAGGATTTGTCCTCATAGTCTCCAGGTCGAGTACGTGCCAGTCCGCAATATGCGCAGTCCGACTTGCAGCCATCGTCATAGTTGAGAAGAAGATTTATGCCGCCAAATTCGAACTCTTGTGTGAAGCGGCCTGACTTGAATCCTAAGGCGATGGCTGAAGCTGCGGATATACGTACCCAATTTGGACTTTCCTTCGTTCCACTTTTCGTGGCTTTCGTACGAGTGAAAACCACATTGGACTGCTGTGTCTGTGTCTTAGGGTTAGATTGAGTTTGCAACGTGAGACTCCTCTGGGATGTAACATGATCCGATTCTTATTGGAGACGAAATCTCCGAACGTGCCTCTGCAGTGCAAAGAGCTTGTATGAGGTCTTCGACCTCGATAATGTGAGCAACTGACTCTCTTATGTCCTTTAATCTTGACAGCAGGACATTTCTTTCAAGAAGTTGCCATTTAAGATAGGATTCGATGAGAGCTAATTCAGAAGTGAAAAGATTGAAGTCTCCGGTTATGATCGCCGACTTGATGAGTTGACTCTGCAGCTCGAGGCTGACCTCCAGTGTTCCAATCTTGGTTCTAATTGGAATGGATACGTGTTCTAGATCCTTGTTGAGAGTTCTCGAAAATATCCAATCGTTCGTTTCGTATTTCGTGGTACGGAGATCTTGGGCAAGCGCGGATTCTTCATCAGTTAAAGTGCTTTTTGAAACCTTAGATCCGAAATAGAATCCTAAAGACCTGGCGACTAGGTCGACTACCTCTACGGGACTGATCCCTCTCCCTAGTTCGGCACTTATTGTAGTCAGCCTAGTAGAGATGTTTTGTGAGCGATGAGCAGCCAACTTAACATTAGGTATAGCAAGCATTCTAAGCAGTAGTTCATAATCAAGATCGAAGAGTATGCTCGCATGATTGAGAACTCCACCGCTTTTGTCTTTATATATGCCCAGCCCACATATCTTTTTTCCATTCACTTCAAGGTCATTCTTACCTCTGAGTCGCGCGTCAATGCCAAGACTGGAAAGTGCAAATGAAATAGCGTGACCAAAGTCCCTAAGGGATTCTCTCGGTGACCAGGTATCGTTGGCCTGGTATGTGAAGGCGATTCCTAATTGGTCGGAGCCCATTAAAATTGTGCCCCCGCCAGTTGGGCGTCTGTTCAGCTTTACCAGCGGTTCGTTTTGCATAGCGCTCAGATTTATTTCGGACTCTATGCGTTGGTAACGACCGACTAAAAGCGCATGGTTGGCGTAGGTATAGAGTCTAAGTGTCTGGGAGTCGTGCTCTGAACGAGTGGGAGCTAGATTAGCCAGAGCTTCATCCACGGATAAGCCTTCAGATGGCGATACCTCGTTGTCGGTAATCAGACGTATCTTGGAAGATCTCACGTCAGCGCTACCTGAGTTAAGTTGTCGTTGGTTCCCGCCCAACTCATCGAGCAGCACCATTCGTACAGTTTCGGCGTTAATCCTAAGCTTTTAGCGTACTCTATGACTCCCTCGGCTGGGTAAGCAATTCCGTTTAACCCAAGTTCAACTGCCGCTTTATCGATCTGTACTTTTTCCAGTCCCATCGGACGCGCACATCCGAGATTAATTTTTGACGTTGCCATGTTTGTGCGGGCATAATCAAAAAATGATGTCACGTCTTCTAAAGAAGGAGGTGGTATGTGGGCCATTGGCGTACCTATTAGAGGCGTAAGTATGACTAAAATTAATGTGTCGACATTGTGCTTTTTAATCATCTCAAGAGCGTTCCACTCACCAAGCAACTTTCCGTAGTGAAGACCAATGACTATATGGGGAATGATCCGTAAATTTGCATCGGCCAGTAACTCCAAAGACCGATCAAAGTCGGACGCTTGCAATGATAAATGGTAGACGTCCCTTATGGTTTCATCGGCTCCGATGATATCCAACATCACTGCGTCAACGCCACTTTCAGCTAGGGCTTCAGCGGTGTTCGGTGTTACGACTCCGGAGTGAACGACCACCTTCATGTTAAGTTCTTCCTTGATTCGTTTTACGTACTTGAGGTGCCGTTTTAAGGGAACGGATCCGTTTAGCAAGGATCCTCCTGAAACCAGCAATCCTTCGCTTCCCGATGCTTTCAACTCTGCTGCAAGAGTGAACAGGTTCTCACCCATTCTGACCGATACCATGCCCTCTAGAACCTTCGCTTGGCAGTGATCACACTGAAGTGCACATGCGTTTCCTGTCACGGAAACGGGAAGAAAACGACGTGAGTTAGACGGCTTCCACTCTTGAGTTTGCCATCGCTTTAATCCTGGAGCGAAGAACTCGATTGTTGAACCAAAGTTTGAGATTCGATCTGCCAATAATGCGGTGCTTACCACGATAGAACTCCTGCTTTGCGGTATCTCTCCACTCTTGTCTTGAAGTTCTCCTCAGAGTTACTCGGAGCTACGAGCTGTTCCAATTCGGTGTGATCTTTGAGACTCATACGTACTATCCATGTCTCATAAGGTGCTTCGTACAGTGATTGAACCCCTTCCAAGACGTCAGTATTGACCTCGAGTATGGTTCCACTAAGGGGTGCGGTTAGAGGTCCGACAAATTTCTCTGCTTCCAGTGCACCGATCTGCTCGCCTTTTTCTACGTCTTTTGGAGGAAGCGGTAAGGATAGAGAAGAGATGGTTCCGGAGATATCAAGCCCAAGTTCATCAAAACCTATCTGAACTGTGTCGGCCGTGTCTTTGTAGATCCAGTAGTTGTTGTCTTGGTCATAATAGAGATCATCTCTTAATTGATAGCCTGACACCTTCTTATACGTTGACATGTTGACTACTCCTATTTGTACTTGTTTTCTCATTGACTAGATGTAATATCTGTTCTACAAAGGCGGTTTCGCCTCCATTTGTGACGAAGTCGATCACAGATCGCATTTCCGTAAGAGATGGATATGCGATTGATTCGACATCATTCCCGACAGCTCTGGATGTATAGGTGATCTTTACAATCTCGTCAAAAACTATCGATACGACTATCCTGTACTTTGTTCTACACAGCACTAAGACGTACACTTGAGCTCGTATTTTTATAAGCTGGAACTGCTCCTGATGACTGATAAGTCTATTTTCAGACCTTACCCATTGAGAGCTGGAAAGTTTCTCGTCAAAGTATGATACCTCCGGCTCCATTTCGCTGAAGTTGACGACCTCTTGTACAGCGAGGCCCAGAATCTCTCCCAATGACAGTGCGATGTTAGTTTTCATAGCAGATTCGTTATAGTCCATGTCACTACCCGGACCGACAAAGTCGCGCATTAACGTTCGAACATGATCTCGAGCCTCCTCCCACGGTAGGTTTAAAAGGGCCGAGTTCAACTGATAGTTGAATCCTTCAAGTAAGTTTCCTACGATGGTCATATATCTTCCAATTTCCATCGCTCCATGTCCGCAAAGTTTGCGATTCTCAGCGGATACTTCACCATATGCGTCGAGTTTGCACGGTACGTTGGTTTTGTTGAATGCTGTTGATACGGCAGACAGTACTGTGCTTATACTCAATGACCTTGATGCAGAGATTAGATTTGACGGTATGGTAAGTTGGAAGAACAGCTGATCCTTGTCGATTAGTACTGTGCCACCTCCAGCCATTCTCCTGTAAATTGGAATCCCCATACGCTCACATAGTTCGGCATCTATCTCTTGGTAGGAACGGTGATTTCCTAGGGACACATATGTAGATGAGGGTCGCATGAAACTTAGTATTGGACCTTCATCCTTTGCGTCTGCGAACTTACATAATGCGTGCCAAATGCTTTGGCTTCGTAATGGTGATACCACGTCGAAGTCTTTGACCCTCAATCTCACAGATGCTGACTCACTGCAATAGCACTCGTTCTTGATCCGAGTTTTGTGGGACACAACGACTTTGTGACCGTGTCAATCCATGAATAATTAAAGTCATTATAAATATACATTGTCCCCCGCTTTTGGTGTTTGAGCCACTTGCGCATGTACGAAAGTAGAACTCGAATTTATTGTAGCATCGGTCGTCTAGATTGTCGTGTGGTTTTATGTTTTTTGGAGTGAGATACGTGTGATAGTGAACAGTACAGCGGTTGTCACGGGGGCTAGCAGTCCCATAGGCCGTGCAATAGCTCTTGAGCTGGCAAGAAGCGGACGGTCTGTTGTGCTGCATGGATTCCGAAATGCGGAGGCACTTCAAAATCTGAAGTTAGAGGTGCAAAGTTTAGGTGCTGCAACTTGGACCTATATGGCTAACTTCGCGATAGAGGAGCAGTTAGATGCCTTTTGTGACTTTGCGCGTGAATGCTGTGATGGTGCGCCGCAGTCTTTGATTATTGCCAGTTCGTCTGGTGTTATGCGTCCTATGGGATCTCTTACTCGTAAGCACCTTGACTGGACGTTCAGAGTGTCTAGTTTTCCGGTTTTGGAGTTGTCTGTCAACTTGCAGGCTTCGAGTATCGTTTTAGTTTCCTCACTTGGAGCACGAATGGTCGTTCCGTCATATGCAGCGTTAGGTGCGGCTAAATCTGCGGCAGAGACTTTAGCGCGATATCTTGCCGTTGAACTTGCGCCGATGTGCCGAGTAAATGTCATATCGGCGGGTTTGGTAAAGACTTCTAGTGCTAAGAGGCTTGAAGGTTACGCTGAACTTGTGGAGAAAAAATCGGCTTCGACGCCAGCCTCAAGACTTGTCGTACCTGAAGATATTGCTCGGGTGGCAAGATGGCTTTGCGATCCAGATTCCTCTATGGTAACGGGTAATACGATCTATCTAGACGGAGGTGAGCGATTGCGCTATTAGAGAGCTACGAACGCGTGATGGAAGCGATGCCAGGCAACGCTCAACCAATTGGAGCGGAAGCCACGTCCGTGAGGGTGGGGAGGTTCACTTAATTGCTTTCTGATTGTCACATAGCTTTGTCAGCGAGAAAGCCTTTTAGTATTACCAATACAGGCCTCGTTCAGCTATAAGAAGAAATACTCCGTAGGTACGGACGATTACTCTGTTGACTTTTAAAAGACATGTTTTAGTCCCCATGATGCTGATTTAGTGCGCTGATGTCAGGAAGAACTTCTTGACTTGAGTTCTGGAATCGAAGAAGTCGGTGAGTAAGTATATGTGCAGTCACGATGACAGGCTCTTCAGCAAGGGGCTTGGAGGAGACATCTTTCAAAGATGAGCGGATGCAACAATATTTAATATTTAAAGACCTGCGTGAGAAACACTATACAGATGACGAGGTATTTTGGATGTCGTATGAGGTGAAGAAACTCTAACTCACTAAAAATCCCCACTTGCTACTCTTAATTTTGACACGATTTCAATTAGTGCTTCTTTTTCGTTTTTACTTAGGGCTGCAACACCAAAGTCTATTGCGTTCACTACATCAGCAGCAGCTTTCGCAAGTGCCCTTCCTTCGGCGGTTATCTTGGCTAAAGTGGTACGCCGGTCGTATGGGTGTGGTATCCGTTCAATGAGACCATCACCACAAAGACGATCTACGATGTTGGTCACGCTGGTGGGATGGATCATCAGGAGCTTGCCAAGTTTTCCTAGAGGAAGTTCCCCTGATTTGGTGAATGAGAGCAGTGTCAGGGCCTCGAATCGAGCAAACGTCAAGCTCAAGGGTCGAAGCGAGTCATCGACGGCTTTGAGAACGATCTGCTGAGCTCGCATAATTGAGGTTGCGGTTGCCATTGACGAAGCTGCTTCCGGCCAGCGTTTATTCCACTGGCGTCGAGCTTCCGAGATTGCATCAGTTGTGGAAGGTTTAGTCATCGTTCAATAACTCCATATGCTAGAGAGGGAACATTCCAAGAATGGCAGCGTATTATGAGATAGCCTACCGTAGTTGCAATGGATGCAAATGCTTGGAAACTGGCGATTTTCGTTAGGCGATACATGAGACGACTTTCGAAGAAGTCCTAAAGGAACGAGACCTTTACTTGGGTAGTTGTTTTACCACGATTGTTTCGTTCATCTGTTGGGAGCAGTCGACGCGATGCGATGTTTCTTGGACGATCTTGTGATGCCAAAGCGTGAATTTAGATAGTTCTAGTCGCCGCACATGGGGAGAATATCCCACGACGGGGTTTGTGTGATTTGGTGACTGTCCTCTTTCCTCGACGCTAAATGAAACATTAGCGAACCAAAAAAGCCAAAGAACAGGAAACCATAATGGTGATCCAATCGACCATGAGGTGCGGCTTCTGAGGCCTATTCCAAGGAAACGGTAGGTCTGATTATTCCGGAATCTTATGAAGGTAATTTGTCGTTCACGAAGGGAGTTCTGATGAGAAAGTAATGGACTGCTTCTCGGTATTTTCCGAGAGAAGGTCTCATGGTGCGTTCAACAGAGGGATCATCGAAAGGACGAAGGGACCTCAAATGGCCAGTGCCAAAGACCATAGCTACAAGGTATTGCTAGAGAGCCTGAACGAACTTGTTGTACCGTGAAGTTGAAACCGCTCGTTAGATATTTCGACGATAGATGCCGCCTACTTCAAACAGTGTCTGTGTAATCGCTCCCAACGACGCATGCCTTACCGTCTCCATAAGGGTTTCGAATATGTTACCACCGTTTATCACTGTATCCCTTAATTGGGTCAGAGCTCGTTCGCTCTCGCCTTGGTGTTGTTCCTGAAATAGTCGAAGGCGCTGAATTTGTCCTTGTTTCTCTTCTTCGGTTGCGCGAGCAAGTTCGAGCTTGATAGGCGACTTCTCCTTGCCATCATTTACAAAGGTATTGACTCCTACTATTGGCAATGATCCGTCATGTTTTGCTTGCTCATAGAGCATAGAGTCGTCTTGGATCTTGTTTCTCTGATATCCAGTCTCCATTGCACCAAGAACTCCGCCACGCTCGGAGATGTGCTCGAGCTCCTCCAACACCGCCGCTTCCACAAGGTCGGTGAGTTCTTCTACGATAAAGCTTCCCTGATTCGGATTCTCATTCTTTGCGAGTCCCCATTCCTTGTTGATGATCAGTTGTATTGCTAGTGCCCGTCTCACAGAGTCTTCTGATGGGGTTGTTATGGCCTCGTCATAGGCATTCGTATGAAGGCTATTGGCGTTATCATAGATTGCACAGAGCGCCTGAAGAGTGGTTCGAATATCATTAAAGGCCATTTCCTGCGCGTGTAGTGAGCGGCCAGAGGTCTGCACGTGATACTTTAGCTTCTGTGAACGCTCGTTCCCTTGGTATCTTTCACGTATGGCAATGGCCCAAATTCTTCTTGCTACCCTTCCAATTACTGTGTATTCGGGATCCATGCCGTTGGAGAAGAAAAACGACAAGTTGGGTGCGAAGTCGTCAATCTTCATTCCTCTGGCTAGATAGACCTCTACGTAGGTAAAGGCATTGGCTAACGTAAACGCGAGTTGAGTTATCGGATTTGCTCCCGCCTCGGCGATGTGATACCCAGAGATGGATACAGAGTAGTAGTTTCTTATGTTGTTGTCGATGAAAAACTGCTGGATATCGGCCATGACCGAGAGCGAAAAGTCAGTGGAAAAGATGCAAGTATTTTGTCCTTGATCTTCTTTTAATATGTCCGCTTGCACGGTTCCACGCACCGTCGATAACGTACGGACGCGAATCTCGTTAATTTCTTGTGTACTCGGCTCTCGGCCATGCTCTAACGTGAACTTATCCAGTTGTTGATCTATTGCAGTATTAAAAAACATGGCCAGTATGGTAGGAGCGGGTCCGTTGATCGTCATGGATACCGAAGTCTTTGGGTCGCAGAGATCGAAACCTTTGTACAAGGTCTTCATGTCATCTAATGTTGAAACAGATACACCGGAAGTGCCGATCTTGCCATAGATATCAGGTGGCGTATCTGGATCCCGGCCATAGAGGGTAACAGAATCAAAAGCGGTTGATAGCCGAGTGGCACTTTGACCTGCGGCAAGGAGATGAAATCTCTTGTTGGTTCTTTCTGGATCTCCTTCTCCAGCAAACATCCGAGCTGGATCTTCTCCTATTCGTTTGAATGGGAAGACGCCAGCTGTGAATGGAAAGTGTCCAGGGAGATTTTCGTAACGTAGCCAACGGTAAAGGTCTCCATCGTCATGAAATCTTGGAAGAGCTATCTTGGGAATTTTGATACCGGCAAGTGATGTACTGGTGTGATGCGTTGAACCTACTGCGTTTTGGTGGGCTAGCTCTTCTTCCAACGTTTTGTATCTAGCCAGAAGTTTTCGACTTTCGTTGTCTATGTTGGCGGTAGCTTGCGTACTGAGAAGTTCGAGATCCCGATAGGAACCTAGTCCAGCATTTGCCAACTCTTCTACTGCGGAGTTGAGTCGTTGTGACTTGCGTAGTCGAAGCGCTTCTTTCTCTGTAAAAGCGTGATATTTTCTTACTGTATCGGCGATCTCCGATAGGTAACGTATTCGTGATGCTGGTACTATCGATGACTCGATCTTTGATTGCCTGGCAGCGACATTGGGAAGTGCAGACTTAGAGGCTTTGAGGCCGTGACGTATGGCAAGATTGAGTATGTACTGATATAACGCCGTCGTCCCATCATCATTAAAGCGTGAGGCTATTGTTCCGAAAATTGGAGCTTCTTGCTGCGTGCCATCTTCAAAGTGACTCCTTGTCCACTGCTTTGCGACCATTCGATAAGCATCTTTAGCTCCGGCTCGGTCAAATTTATTTATTGCAATGACGTCTGCAAGGTCAATCATGTCGATCTTTTCGAGTTGGGACGCTGCGCCGAATTCCGGGGTCATGACATACATTGAGATGTCCGAGATTTCAGCAATGGCTGCATCGCCTTGTCCGATACCTGGAGTCTCAACGATGATAAGATCATAGTTGGCAGCTCTGAGCAGCTGTATTATTAGAGGCAACGTTTTGGGAATCTCAGACATGGATCCCCGAGTTGCGAGTGATCGGAAATATATCTGAGCTGAGTTGATCGAGTTCATTCGAATGCGATCCCCCAAAAGTGCACCGCCGCCCTTGCGCTTACTTGGATCGATTGCCAAGACAGCGACTTTTAACTTGTCCTGTTGATCAAGTCGTATTCTTCTAATTAACTCGTCGGTTAAAGAAGATTTTCCAGAACCGCCTGTTCCAGTGATTCCAAGTACAACGGACGTGCCTTTTTGTGAGGTGATTTCGATCTGTTTTTGCAGATCCGGACTTATAGCGTTTTGCTGAATTAGCGTGATGATCCGAGCTGTAGCACCGTGATCTCCTATGAGCACAGAATCTAGGTTTTCAGAAGAATCCAATGTGGCGTTGTGGTCACAGGCCTCAATCAAAGTGTTAACCATTTTGGCCAGCCCTAGAGTCTGACCATCTTGTGGAGAGAAGATCTTTGTAACTCCGTATCGCTCTAACTCTTCTATTTCCTCAGGGATAATGACTCCGCCGCCACCTCCGAATACCTTTATGTTGGACCTTCGCTTATCGTTCAGTCGATCTATGAGGTACGTGAAGTACTCCATATGGCCACCTTGATAGGAGCTGACGGCGATGCCCTGAACGTCCTCGGCTACTGCGGCGCTCACAACTTCTTCAACCGAACGGTTATGCCCAAGGTGAATGACTTCTGCACCTTGAGACTGAAGGAGGCGCCTCATGATGTTTATGGCTGCGTCGTGACCATCGAATAGTGAGGCTGCGGTTATAAACCTTACTGGATGCTTAGGTTTGTAGA
>JAJYGA010000062.1 GCA_021785255.1 Actinomycetes bacterium | reverse complement strand
GAAACGGGTGTCCGAAATGGACCGAAACGGGTGTCCGAAAACCTCCGAAATCTGCACACTGACGACATTCAATCCGCTAACGGCAAATGCTCCTGCATTGTTTGTTATTGAGTCCAAAGCTCCATAGCTAACACTAAAATAGTGGATGTTTCAACATCTTTTGAGTCTCACGCGGATACTTTTCCTCAAGATGTTTGATTTTCTTGAAAATCGTTATCGCAAAAGGGGATTTTAGAGACTCCACTCTTTCCAACGCCAGTCCTTCCAACGCCACGTCCTTCCAACGTGTCGACATGGATTGCAGTCCGCCCGGAGGATCAGATACAACTATGAAACCGCCTACCGCTACAAGGCCCGAAGCACACTCGGCAGTGATAGCTGCCCTAGCAAACGCTTTTGCAGTGACAAATTGAGCCGACTCCCTGAACTCACGCATACGTCCATAAACCTCTGCACGGCCATTCAGTACTTTACATCTTTCTCCCAGGGATTCACTGCGAACACATTTGTCTAAAAAGGCTGCTCGCTTGGCCATAGACTCCACCAATACTACGTTAATAGAGTTCAGCATCTCAGCTATAACGAGACCAGGGAAGCCACCTCCCGTACCTAAATCAAATAGCAGGGGACTTAAAACATCCTTAAAACTAGGAAGGATGTTCTTTATAACATCACAAAAAAAGAATGCCTGCTCCAAGTGAACATCTGGAGCAGACGGACCTAAAAAACCCAGCCTCTGAGATTCACGTATCCAGTCGAAACTGTGTTCCACAGATAAATTAGCCTACTTCGATCCCAACCTCTTCATTGTCTTCTACCTTACTGGAAGTAAATATAATGACATATCTATTAGGTTCCTCGCCTTCAGACCGAGACTCTACCCCGGCGACAGAAGCCACGACGTCATGCACAATTTTACGTTCAGATGAGATCATCGGGTCGAATGCCCGTTCTTCACCAGAGGAAAGAACCTCTTCAATAACACTTCTTGTAAATCGTTCTAGTGCTTCACGACGCTTTTTACGATAGCCATCAACGTCAACAACCACACGTCCTGCAGACTCGCCAGCATGCGCCTGAACCACGGCCTTGGTAAGTTCCTGTACAGCCGCTATTACCGCTCCTTTTTGTCCAATCAAAGATCCTAACTGATCACCAGCGATCGATAGCTCCATCGCTTCATCGTCCAAATAGTCAATAGACACGGTAGCCAACATATCGAGCTCATACAGAAGATCAGCTAGAAAGTGTTGGGCGACAACTGCCAACTCTGTGCGGGAAATAAGAGGACTGACCTTTTCCTCCGACTCTTGAAAGGCATCTTCTCTTTCTTGCATTACAGTATTCCTCTCTTGTTGATTCCCACTCGCCTTAGCGTTTGCATCGGAACGATCTTGGTTGACACTTCCCCTGTCTGAGTTAGTATCATCTTTTGCTGTAGATGGCCTCCTTCGTCTCATTCGACGACCATCTTTTGCCTTAGGAGTTGCTGGCAGCACCCTTCCACGAACCCTTGCTGGACGCTTGGACATGCCTAAAAACCCTGACTTTGGCTCCTCTAAAACCTCAAACTCGGCCTCAGAATAGTCAACCCCGAGAAGATCCAAGGCAGCTTCTTTTGCCTCTTCAACGGTTCTACCGGTGGTCTCAACCCAATCCATTCATACCTCTCGAAACTAAAAATATTACACAAACAAAATAACAAACTACGGAATATGACTTAACCTCGGCGTCTTGACTCTCTACGAGGTCCAGCGGGTCGGTTTCTTCCACTAACGTCGTTGCGTTGTGTTCCTCGGCGTCTGAATTGGCTCTGGGAAGAACGATTACTGGATGACTTTGACTTATCTACCCAAGTCGAAGAAGTTGAACTCTTAGCACCCTTACCATTTGTCTCTTCCTTACCCACCTTAGTGCTATTGGCTTGCTTATTCTGTAAGTCCAGACGCTTCTGCTCTTTAGCACCCAACGAATGAGCTCTAAGAACCGGATCTCGTCTCCACATGATCTCCTGTTGAATAACTCTAAAAAGGCCAGATACAACGAAATAAAGGTTTACACCAGAAGGAATACCAATATAGATAATTCCAAAGATGATTGGTGTAAACCTCTGGATCATAAGCGCCTGGGGGTTTGCTTTGGCTGCTGCAGGGTTTTTAGCCGTAATCTGCCATGTCTGTAAGAACTGCAGACCTACAGCAAGTAAAACGACAAAGTAGTAGGGGAGCGCACCAAAAAATGAGCCTTTGAAGCTCGTAGCAGCCACAGCCAAATTAATGCCGAGCGAGTGCATAGCACCATGTGAAGCAATGAGATTCTTATACAACAAGGTTGTATGGCTAATATACTTAGGAGAAGCTATATGGTGTGGACCAATTGTATTTGTAAGTCCTCGGATAATGTCGTACATGACAAACAGCAACGGTAGCTGAAGTAACATAGGTAGACATCCTGATGCTGGAGAAACTTTATTCTCCTTAAACAAGGCCTGTTGTGCCTCCATCAGTCCTTGTCTATCCTTACCGTACTTTTTCTGAAGCTCCTTTACCTTTGGTTGTAGAGCCTGCATCTGTAGCATTGATCGTGTCGATATCACTGTGAGCGGCGATATTACCACCATCACCGTTATCGTCAATAGAGCTATAGCAAAGCTGTAGCTATGCACCCAGCTGTAATAAAGAGCGATGAGCCCGGCCATCACATCAAATATGGGACGGAAGATACTCGTTAAAAACGACATTAACTATTACCTGACCTTTTTGGTGGAGGAACAAGATCAATACCACTTGATCCAAATGGGTTACAACGGGCTATACGCTTGGCCGCTAACCAAGAACCAGACAAAGGCCCATGGGTCTCTATGGCCTCTATCGCATACTCCGAACAGCTAGGCATATACCTACATGGAGACGGCTTTCCTTCACGTGCTTTTTGATAGATATGGATCGCTCCAACCAACGCCCTTTTTAGGATGTTACGTGACTTGCCTAACTCCACCGGCACTAATTTTTCCTCTCAAGAGAATGACTACTGTAGATCTTTTCCAACAAATAGCGTAGTTCACCCAATATATCATTGTAGGAGAGTTCCAACAGAGTTCGACGTCCTCCGATTAGATATAGTCCCCCAGCCAGAGAGTCATTCTTAGCAAGCTCACGAAGGGCACTTCGGCAGCGTCGTTTTACTTTGTTCCGACCAACCGCCTTAGGAAACTCCTTTTTTGAAAGTGCGAAAGAGATCTTGGCTAGGTCACCACTGCAGAGGTAGCCTCTGACCTTTATGTTTGATGTCGATACGCTTACACCTTTGGAGTTCAACGTCTTAAACTCCTCTTTGGAGTTCATCGAAGATAAAGACGTGTACACATCAACACTGAAAGCTACGCACTAAGACGCTTACGCCCTTTGGTTCTTCTAGCCTTTAAAATTGCCCTGCCAGCGCGAGTAGACATACGAGCTCGAAATCCGTGCTTCCTTTTTCTTCTTCGGTTGTTTGGTTGAAAAGTTCTCTTCATCTAGTACACACCTTCATAGAGCTATATAGTAACGTTTCATTATATATAGAGGAGACACTCACACTGACAAATGTTCATTAAGCAATACTCACTCATAGTGAACACTCCAACAATAAACGTGACCTTATTTCGATACTTTAGACTTTATGTTTAGACTCCTTGATTCTAGCAGTTCAAGGCAAATCTATGCTTTAAGCTGGGAGTTTATTCCAAGAAATAACAAACTTTTTGTTGATTTTTGACGACAACTCCTCTACAATGCGCTAAGTTCATATTTCCACAGAAAGATATCCATTGGGATACAAACTTCTGGTTGACAGCTCATGGAAGTCGTATAAAGTTTGGAGGACTGTAATGGAAGAGGTAGCTACGGTTTGGGGTGCCGTATCAGCTCGTCTACGTGATCGGCTAGGCGACGCTACTTGGAACGCATGGTTTTATTCAGTCGAGCCAAAACAAATTACTCAAAATACGCTCACACTAACAACACCATCTCCGCTTGTCCGGGAGAGAATTCAAAATAGATACGTACCTCTGATAAATGAGGTCATTAGCGATGAAATAGGCGAAGCTATTACTGTACGGATAGACCAAACACTGCCTGTTCCTCAGACAGAGAAGGTTTTCAAGTCTTTAGACGCCTCTCCTAACAGCAAACGCAGCTGGAAAGGAACGTCAATACCATCAATATTTGAATCTTCTTCCGCCTCAACTTCAAAGGGTTACTCCAAAGCTGATAAGAGTACGCCGTTCGATCCTCGCTACAGCTTCGAACAGTTTGTCATCGGTCCTTCAAATCGATTTGCCCACGCAGCGGCTCTCTCAGTGGCTGAACAACCCGCCGGCGCTTACAACCCACTGTTCATTCATGGAGAGGCGGGTCTTGGTAAAACACATCTTTTAAACGCTGTGGGTAACTACTTGGCTCGTCACTATCCTCATTTATACGTTAAATACATCTCGACCGAGTCGTTTCTAAATGAGTTTGTTAACGCCATCAAACAAAATAAGACCTCTGAATTTAAATCTCGCTATCGTGAATGCGACGTGTTGTTAGTGGATGACGTCCAATTTTTAGAGAACAAAGAAGCTTTCCAAGAAGAGTTCTTCCATACGTTCAACTCTTTGTACGGTGCGCACAAGCAAATAGTTTTGACATCAGATAGACCTCCTAAAGCACTATCTACACTGGAGGATCGACTTCGCTCTCGTTTTGTAATGGGGTTAACAACAGACATTCAAGCACCTGATCTCGAAACTCGTATGGCTATTGTCTCCAAGAAAGTAGATGATTTGAAAGTTGCCGTACCAAAAGAAGTAATAGAACTAATCTCGTCGTCCATCAGGGACAATATTCGCGAGTTGGAGGGTGCTCTTACACGAGTCACTGCATATGCTAACCTTACGGGTCAACCAATTACTGAAACGCTTACAAGACGAGTACTGGCGGACATAGTTGATACCAATAGTTCTGCTATAAACATCGTTGGTGTCAAGGAGATTGTCGACACCACCTCTAAGTATCTTCAAATTTCAGTAAGAGAAATATTGGGTGATTCAAGGAAAAAGCCCATAGCTATGGCACGACAGATAGCGATGTACCTGACTCGGGAACTTACCGAGATGTCTTATCCAGTTATTGGAAAGGAGTTTGGTGGACGGGATCACACTACCGTTATGCACGCAGTAGACAAAATCTCAAAACAGATGCAGACATCCAGAGAGGTCTACGATCAAGTTACTGAACTACACCGAATGTTAAGAAGTGGATAACTTGTGTATAACTCATCTATAACCTGTTGTTAATCTACACAGGAGTTGTGGATTATTTCAAAACTATCCACACGTGGATAACTGAGATATGCACAATAAATCGACTTCTGTGGAGTTTTCGGCTAACCTTGGGTAAAACTTAAATAGGCTTTTCTAGGAAAAACAAGGTTATCCCCACTATCCCCAGGCCCTACTACTACCACTACATTTATAGATCAAAAGAAAGGATATTTAGTGAAGTTCCTGTGTGAAAGAGACGAACTATCCGAAGCAGTTATCGGAGCAGGAAGGGCACTGGGTTCTCGCGGATCTTCCGGGGTTCGCTTAGAGCTTTCTTCAAACATCTGTACCGTGATCGGTAACGGTCCAGAGATGAGTATCTCCGTTTCAGTTGATGTATCTACCGTTGAAGATGGTATAGCAGTGGTCCCCCCGACTCTTTTTGGAGATCTCCTGAAATCAATGCCGGAGGGTGCAATAGAAGTAAGTTCTGACGGCACAACCGTACATATGAAAGCAGGAAGAACAGAGTTCGCTTTACAACTACTCAGCGACCTCGATACACCTAGGCTGCGTCAACAACTGAATCAACCGGTTGTTCTCAGTGATAAAGACTTTACAACCGCTCTTAGACAAGTTACAAGGGCAGCATCAAAAGACGACAGTAGGGATCTTCTCTACACTGGAGTACTTTTCACAAAGATTGATTCTGGAATAAGGCTTGTATGTACAGATGGTATCCGATTGGCACTTAGAGACTTAGATGGAGCCGACTTCTTACCTAGTGATGATGAGGTCGAAGTTATAGTTCCTGCTCGTGCACTTACAGAACTAGACCGTCTAAGTCATCAGGCTCGCCAAAGTAGCGGAGAACTGGCAATTTCAATGGGAACTAAAGAAGCAGCTTTCCAATTTGGCAACTGGACACTTCTTACGAGGCTCATTGACGGTCGTTTTAGAGACTATCGTCAGCTCTTGCAGCCGTCTTATCCAAGAGTACTTATTGCAGAAAAGACCGCTCTCATTGAGTCGATTCGCCGGCTCAGAAGAATGGCTCGTGAAGCAAGGGACATGGGAACCCATGTGAAGTTTGAACTATCGAACACGACTTTGAAACTTTCCGTTCGGATCCCGCTTGTAGGTCAAGCTGAGGACGAGATAGACGTAACATTTTCTGGGGACGAATTTGTTGTCGCTTTTGACCCTGAGCTTTTGTCAGACGGTGTTGAAGCTGTCGAAAGCGAGTTTGTTAGAATAGAGTTTACCGAGAACAACCGACCTGCTTGCATCTCCAACTCAGATAATCGGGAGTATCAATACTTACTGATGCCGGTAAAGTTTAGATAATCTATAACTCATGGAAGTAAGAGCAATCACGCTAGATAACTTCCGAAACTGGAGCCACCTGGAACTTCAACTCGATGCCAGTGGAGTTACATTTATCGTTGGAAACAACGGACAAGGTAAGACCAATGTTTTAGAGGGTATTTACTTTGCCATCCGCAATAAGTCGTTTCGTGTACCGTTTCGAGAAACACTTATCACACATGGGGAAAAGTATCTCAAGGTCAAATCTGATGTATTCACACAAGGTCGAGGCATAGATACAGAAGCACTAGTTCTAAAAGAGGGTGATTCATCTTTTAAGGTGAACTCTAAACAGTTGAGAGGAAGTCAAAGTCTACTAAGTACTTTTCCAGCTGTAGTTTTTCAGCCTGAAGACCTGAACCTAGTGAAAGGAGGACCAAACCTTAGGCGTGAACTGTTGGATGAACTCATTGTAGTGAGGGGAAAGAAGAGTAGTTCAACAGTGATGTTGTTCGAAAGAACATTGAGACAGAGGAACTCACTGCTCAAGCAAGCGCATGGGCGATTGACTCAAGATGTCCAAGACACTCTTGCCGTTTGGGATGATCGTCTTAGTCATTTAGGAGAGGAACTTGCTTGTTTAAGAGAAAATGTTTCTAAAGCAATTGGTAAGTGGCTGATTGAAGCATATTCCTTGGTCGCGAAAGAATCGATGGACTTAACGATCACCTACAGACGATCGTGGGATGGAGATCTACAAAGAGCGCTGAGAGACTCGCTGTCAACTGATCTTCAGCGCGGTACTACCTCGGTGGGCCCCCATCGTGATGACCTCGATCTTTTGCTTGGTGGAAAAGTTGCCCGTTACCATGCTTCACAAGGAGAGGCAAGAGCCATAGCGGTTGCCTCTCGTTTGGCAACTGTTCTTTTTCTACAGGAGGAGCTTGAATCTATGCCAGTAATACTTTTAGACGACGTGATCTCAGAGTTAGACGACGTGAGAGCAACAAGACTTTTCAATTCGATTCCAAGATCTCAAGTCATTGTAACTGGAACTCATCTACCAAAGGGTTTTGAAGTTGGAAGAGTCCTGAAAGTTAAAGATGGGAGAATTGAAAATGCGCTTTAGTAAAAGAACGATCCAAGGCGAGATATTACTTTCAGATTCACTGAAGCTATTTTCGGAGAGAATGAACCTGGGCCCACTGGAACAAAGAGAGGCGTTGAAACGAGCTCTAAAAGAGGCAGTTGGAGAGTTCATATACGCTCATATTGTACTTGGTGAGGTACGTCAGCATACCATCACCGTTTACACCGATTCACAGTCGTGTTATCAAAGTATCGTTCTTAAAAAAAGTCACTTCGAGAATAGTTTGAATCAAATCCTCGACGATCATATGTGGAAGCTAATTGTAATGCGAAACAAAATGCTGACATAGGCTACTAGCTGCGTTAATGGGCCGACTAGAATGTAATAACATTAAAGGAATCTTGGTAACAAATTGCTGAGTTCCACGTCCAGAGGTACCAAAAGGGGTAAGTTGTCTGAGCTAAATTCACAAGTAGGCGAGTACAGCGCGGAAAATATCACGATTCTCGAGGGACTTGAGCCAGTGAGACTGCGCCCAGGTATGTTTATAGGATCTACCGGTCCATCCGGACTTCATCATCTTATATGGGAGGTGGTTGATAATGCCGTGGACGAGGCCATGGCGGGCGAGTGTGATCACATCCAAGTTACACTGCTTAGGGATGGTGGTTGTCGGGTAATCGATAATGGCCGTGGTATACCCGTAGACCCGCACCCATCAGATCCATCCAAGAGTGCGGCTGAGATAGTGCTGACTGTTTTGCATGCCGGAGGAAAGTTTGGCGGGGGAGGGTATCGCGTCTCTGGAGGTCTTCACGGAGTTGGAGTGTCAGTTGTAAACGCACTCTCACAACGGCTTGTGCTTGAGATAGATAGAGATGGCAAACACCACTACATGGAGTTCATGAAGGGTGGAAATCCAACAGGATCTTTAAAAGTAGTTGGTAACGCTCCTAGAGGCAGAAGGGGAACCACAGTAACCTTTTGGCCAGATGAGGAGATATTTGAAGAGATTGAGTTTCAGGCACAGCGTGTTATTGAACGACTGCAAGTAATTGCCTTTTTAAATCGTGCATTACAAGTGGACTTTGAAGATGAAAGACCAGGTAAAGAGCAGAAAGTCTCTTTCAAGTACAACGGTGGAATTATTGACTTTGTTCACTATCTCAACGCTCCTAAAGAAGCTCTCTTCAAAAAGGTTGGTTATTTTGAGGCCAAAGAGGACAATCAGGAGCTGGAAATCGCCTTTCAGTGGAACTCTGGATACTATGAGGGGATCCACTCTTTTGCTAATGGTATCTCGACCGAAGAGGGTGGTATGCATGCTGAAGGTTTTCGCAAGTCAATAACCCAAGTTGTAAACAAGTATGCGAGAGCCAAAGGATCTCTGAAAGAAAAAGATGAAAATCTTCTCGGAGAAGATATCCGTGAGGGTCTTACCGCAATAGTGTCAGTGAGACTGGAGAACCCTCAATTTGAAGGTCAGACAAAGACGAAATTGGGAAATCCCTCGATTAGATCGTTAGTTGAGCGTGTTACAAATGAGAAACTAAATGAGTGGCTGGAAGAAAATCCAAAGGAAGCCACACTGGTTGTCCAAAAGGCTGTTCAAGCAGCAAGAGCAAGAATGGCGGCTAGACAAGCAAGAGAACTTACGAGGAGAAAGTCTGCGCTTGGTGGTGCGGGGCTTCCAGGAAAGCTAATCGATTGTACTTCCCGGAAACCAGCTGAGTGTGAACTCTTTATCGTGGAAGGAAACTCCGCTGGGGGATCAGCTAAAGACGGGAGAGATCCCAGAACTCAAGCGATTTTACCTATACGTGGGAAAATTCTGAATGTTGAGAGGGCTCGGCTGGACAAGATGCTTGCGAATCAGGAGATTCAGTCTTTAATTTCAGCGATAGGAGCTAATGTTGGAGATGAGTTCGACTTAACAAAGATTCGTTATCATAAGATTATTATTCTTGCTGACGCTGATGTAGATGGTTCGCACATAAGAACACTGTTACTGACGTTTTTCTTTAGGCAGATGAAACCTCTGGTAGAAGCGGGACATGTATTCGTAGCTCAACCCCCACTGTACTCAACTCAAGTTGGTAACGAAAAGATCTATTTAAAGGATGATCAAGCGAGGAAAAGATTTTTAGAGGAGAGACCAAACCACAAGGCCGAGTTTAATCGTCTAAAAGGCCTTGGGGAGATGGACTTTGATGAGCTACAGTCAACAACTATGGATAAAGGCAAGAGAACTTTATTACAGATAACTACAGAGCAAGCCGCTATGGCTGACGAGATTTGTTCAATTCTGATGGGAGATGACGTAGAGATCCGAAGGAATTTTATTCAAACACATGCAAAAGACGTTCGCTTTTTGGATGTTTAAAGGAAGAGGGTAGGTTTTAGTTGTCACCAAGTAACAGAGGCACAAATAGCGGATCTTTAGATATACCTGAGGCTATCGAACCCATCGAACTTCAAGAGGAGATGGAAAGATCTTTTCTTGAATACTCGATGTCTGTGATCATTTCAAGAGCACTTCCAGATGTACGTGATGGTCTAAAGCCTGTGCACAGGCGAATCTTGTATTCAATGTACTCAGAGGGTCATCGACCGGATCGAAGTTACGTTAAATGTGCAAAAGTCGTCGGAGAGGTGATGGGAAAGTTTCATCCCCACGGGGACAGTGCTATCTACGACGCATTGGCTCGTATGGTGCAGGACTTCTCTCTAAGGCACCCATTAATCTCAGGGCATGGTAACTTTGGTTCACCAGATCCAGCGATGGGACCGTCGGCTCCTAGGTACACAGAGTGTAAGTTAGCGCCCATAGCAATGGAGCTAATGGCAGGGCTGGACGAAGAGACGGTTGATTTTGAACCAAATTACGATGGAACCGAAAGTCAACCAACCGTACTTCCTGCAAGGTTTCCTAACCTCTTAGTGAACGGATCCCAAGGCATTGCTGTAGGTATGGCGACGCAGATACCACCACACAACCTTGAAGAGGTAATCGACGCCGCAATATATCTTCTAGAGAACCCAACGGCTACAACTTCTGACTTGATGATGTTTGTCAAAGGTCCTGACTTTCCTACAGGTGCCTACGTTTTAGGGAGATCTGGCATAAGAGATATCTATGAAACAGGAAGAGGATCAATAAAACTAAGAGCGGTGGCGGAGGTTGTTGAAAACAAGGGATCTAACGCTCAGATCATCGTTACTGAGATTCCATATCAGACCTCTGTAGAGCAGATATCTACGAAGATAGGTGCACTTGTCGATGCCAAAGTTTTAGAAGGAATCGCGGACGTTACTGACTCGACAGCGCAAAGAGGCACGCGAATAGTCTTGGATTTAAAACGCGATGCCAACCCAAAGGTCGTATTAAACAACCTTTATAAACATACACCCATGCAAACTTCGTTTGCTGCCAACATGTTGGCTTTAGTGGATGGCGTCCCCAGAACATTAAGTCTTCAGGCTATGTTGTCACACTACATAGATCACCAAGTTGAGGTTGTGACTCGTCGAAGTCAGTTCAGGCTTAGAAAAGCCAAAGAACGAGCACATATCGTAGAAGGTTTGCTTAAATGCATTGACATGTTAGACCTCGTGATTAATGCAATTAGATCTTCGGCAGATCGAGGCGAGGCCCGAATACGTTTAATGGAGTCGCCATTCGACTTTTCAGAGATTCAAGCCAACCATATCTTAGATCTTACATTAGGACGATTAACGAGAATAGGCAGGGAAGAGCTCGAGGCGGAGATGCAGCGGCTCATTCAAACGATTGCTGAGTTGGAAGAGATCTTGGGTTCTAATGAAAAACTCAGAGCTGTTATCAAGGACGAACTGACCGCAATTCGGGATAAGTACAAGAACCCAAGGAGGACTCAGATTGTATCTGATCCTGGAAATCTTGAAGATGAAGACCTCATAAATGACGAACCGATCGTGGTAATGGTGACAAAATCCGGTTATATAAAGTCCCTCTCTGATGCGTCATTTAAGACTCAAGGACGAGGCGGACGAGGTGTTGTGGGCGCGAAAATGAAAGAGGAAGATCTCGTAAACCACATCATTCACTCTACTACGCACTCTTATTTGTTAGTGTTCAGCTCAAAAGGAAGGGTGTATCGTATAAAAGGATATGAAGTACCTCGATTTGAAAGAAGTGCTAGAGGTACAGCTATAGTAAACCTACTTCCATTTGACAGCGAGGAGTCGGTAGCAGCAATTCTTGATACGATGAGTTTCCCAGACAAAAGCGAACTCGTCTTTGTTACCGCTAAAGGTCAAGTGAAAAAAACACCTCTTAGAGAGTACGATAAATCTCGAAGAGATGGTCTTATAGCGATAGATCTCAGAGACGGAGATCGACTTGTGAAAGTATTTGTTGCTACGGACAATGACGATGTAATCTTGTTTTCAAAAAACGGTCAAGCCATTCGTTTTCCTTTGGTTGAAGTTAGATCTACTGGCAGAGCGACTTCGGGAGTCAAGGGTATGAAACTTAGAGAGGGCGATCGTGTTGTTTCGGGGGAGAAGGCTGACTTTTCAATGGAAACCATTGTTGTTACAGACAAAGGTTTTGGAAAGAGAATTCAAACTCGCCTCTTTCCTCGACAGCAAAGAGGGGGTCAAGGCGTAAGGAGTATTAAGGTTTCTCCTGATCGCGGATATGTGGTTGAGGCACTGTTTGTCAGTGAAGAGGATGAAGTTTTAGTAGTCAGTTCTAATGGAGTCACAATAAGAACCCAAGCGAGCCAAGTTGCTTCTCAGGGCAGAGATGCCTTAGGAGTGAAGATTATTCAACTGGATAAAGGACAAACAGTGACATCTGTGGGCTTGGTTCCAGCTTCGACTGAGTAGCTAGTAGAATAGCTCGAGTTTTCATATTTAAGGATTATTTCGCAGAATGAGCCCAGAACGTACATCAGCCCAAAGTCGCAGGCCAAGACCGGCTGGAGATATACCTAGAAAATCGACTACAGGGAGTAATAGAAGCGCACCTAAATCTGCTAAAAGATCTGTAGGGGAAAAGAAAGGGCAAGCTCTACAAGTAACCAAAGTAGGGTCTACTTCAGTATTTAGGGTAGCGGTCCTCTTTTACACGTTTTTATTGGCTGTCTTCTTGGTGGCGGGTGTAATCTTGTGGTTCTTACTAGGCGTGAGTGGATATGAGACCAAGCTAAATCATTTAATCGACTCACTTCTTGGCTCCTCTACATATCATCTAATAGGTTTAGAGGTTTTTGTTGTTACAACGGCCATTGGAGTAGTTTGGGTGGTTATTTTGGCGGCGTTGACTACGGTAGCGGTTAAGATATTCAACTTAGCGATCGACTTAGTGGGCGGTATCAAGATTTACTTGAAGCCTGCTTCCTCGGACGATTAATAGGTCAAGAGTTAATTTGGGGCTATAGCTCAGTTGGTTAGAGCGCAGCACTGATAATGCTGAGGTCGCTGGTTCGAGTCCAGCTAGCCCCACTCCTGGGGATGTAGCTCAGCTGGAAGAGCACCTGCTTTGCAAGCAGGGGGTCGTGGGTTCGAGTCCCATCATCTCCACCAGGGGCTAGCGACAAAACTAGCCCTATCGTAACGACAAAAGTCACGCTCCTTGGTCAATTATGGCTGTGGGGTGTGACCATTTGTTGGGCGTTAGCGAGTTTCGCTTTTCAATTGGCAGTAATTGAGATGCGTGAGGTGCCTAAAAAGCAGTTGGTTGGAACTCTTGTGTATCTTTTACAACCCCTGGTCTTTCAGGCAAACTGGCTAAGACTTGTTCTTCTGCGTTAAGCGGATCATGGGATCTGAGTGGGGAATTTAGTCATTCCTAGCCACATGCCGAGGGTGAGTTTGGAAGGGTCACAGGGGTTCTGCCAGAATGGGATTAGTTAGAACTCACAACCTGGAGAACCCCTGTGGAACAAAATGCTAGCCGAATTGCCGAGATCCTGCTCG
>JAJYGA010000114.1 GCA_021785255.1 Actinomycetes bacterium | reverse complement strand
AAGAATATAATCTCAACCGCCGTAGGACATACGGTCTCTGGACGTGGAGGAATATCGCACGCTAGGTCTAACAAGACACAGCACAGCGACCCGATGAAACGTCAACCAGCCGAGGTCGCATGAGCGACTTTGGAAGCCTTGTCCCTAAGGGTGGGGAGGATGTCACAAGTGAAGGTGACGGCATTTGGAACTGGCCTTCCTGAGGTGATTATTACCTGCTGTCATCTGGTTTCGTCATCTAACAAGCCTCCGATGCTTCGTGGACGAGATGGAGATTGTTTTGTGACCGTGTTTAACTCAAGAAACAGGTGTGGCTTCTTCGAGTCGAACCACAGAAGACTCGTTGACGATTCTCCAAGAACCCTTACGATAGCGAACTTATTTTTAGTGATGGACTTTTTGAACTACAGGATTTATAAGTGTAGCTGCTGTATTAATGAAGCTATGAGAGGAGTTGCTTGTTCCGCGTAGTCAAGCATCAAAGGAAGAACTTCGGGGGATCTGCAAAAACCCTATGGAGTGAGAAAGGAGAGAAGGTGCTGGTCGTCGAATCGCACCTTGTATCATTTGATCCAGTTTTATCCTTTGTGGCGAAAAGGTTGTGGTTTCAACGGCAGACTGTAATGACTCAGTACCTGTGGATGCACAGGTCTATTACGATCGTTGCATCGGAGGTTTGTCTTCCTAACTAGGGTATTTTCTAATCTATGTGTGTTGAGTATGACATTTGCAACGGCTATCGCTAATAGCTTTAGTCTTGCAGCGCTTAGATAAATTTATGAACTTTTGGATGTTAGGAAGGATATTACCATAGTCCCACGTGATCTTTCTAGTCGTCCGAAACTCAGGATTGCGTTTGTCGTATATCGCGGTAATCCTCACTCCGGTGGCCAAGGCGTCTACACTCGATACCTGACAAAAGAGTTGGTCTCCATGGGCCATACGGTGGAAGTGTTCTCTGGACCACCTTATCCAGACCTTCCTAAAGAGGTAAAACTTACTCGACTTCCATCACTCGACCTTTTTAGAGAACCGGATCCTTTTCGCGTACCTAGACTGTCGGAGTTTCATGATCGCTTCGATATCGGGGAGTTTCTCTTAATGTCAACGGGTGCTTTCCCCGAACCGCGGAGTTTTGGTTGGCGCCTTTACCGCGAGCTAAGTCCTCGCCTTGGAGAGTTTGATGTCATCCATGACAATCAATCGCTTTCTCGATCTATTTTGAAGTTTCAGAGACAGGGAGTTCCAGTAGTTGCCTCTATCCATCATCCCATAACCGTGGATAGGAGACTTTCTTTGGAACACGCGGAGTCTTTTAAACAAAAAGTAGGACTTTATAGGTTCTATGGCTTCGTGCGTATGCAGTGCCTGATTGCTTCAGAACTTGAATATATACTTTCTGTTTCGAAGGTTTCAGCTCGTGACATCTCTCGCGAAATGGGGATTGATCTCAGAAGAATTTCAGTGGGACCTGTGGGTGTTGATACCGAAGTGTTTCGCCCCGTTCCTCAGATGGATCGAGAACCTGGCCTGATTGTGACTACGGCCTCAGCAGATGTACCACTGAAGGGGCTTAGATATCTAATTGAGGCGATAGCCGCTGTGGAAAAAGTAAGGAAAGGTATGAGATTAGTTGTTATGGGACCGACTCGTGAGGACTCACCCGTGCGACGACTAGTGGAATATCTTGGATTAAAGGAGAAGGTGCAGTTCGTAGGTAAGGTCAGCCAGGAAGATATGGTGGGATATTACTCTCGATGCCAGGTGGCTGTGATACCGTCCCTCTACGAGGGTTTTTCATTGCCTGCTGTAGAAGCAATGGCATGTGGAGCTCCTTTGGTTGTAACGGACGGCGGTGCTTTACCCGAGGTCGTAGGTGCAGAGGAGTCAGAGTGCGCTGTTGTGGTCAGAGCTGGGGATTCGGAGTCATTGGCTCACGCGATCTTGAGAATAGTGGACGATGCAGAGTTGGGTGCCAAGCTCGCTCGTAACGCCATCTATCACGTTAGAGATCGCTACAGTTGGCGACGCTCAGCAGAGACTGCCGTTGATCTTTACTATAAAGCGATTGGACAGCCATGACTTACGTCGATCTGATGCGTGTTTTGTATAACTTTAAGACTTATCTGCAGGCGGCGAGATGGAGACTGTAGAGTTCTCTCGTCTTCACCTCCAAGACAAGGCGAAAGTTCTAGATCTAGGGGCGGGCGGTGGCCGGCATGCGCTTCGGGCCTCCGAAGTGGGCTACATGTCGTTTGCACTCGATCGGTGTTCGGACGGTCTTGTCTCGATGAACAATTGGATTGAGCACGCTGGCGTAGGGTCTTCAATAGAGGTTTACAGTGTAGTAGGCGATGCGAACGAACTACCATTTCCGGACGCAATCTTTGATGCGGTGGTGTGTTCAGAAGTACTTGAACACGTTGTTGAGCCCATAGGCATTGTCAGTGAGATTTATCGAGTTTTAAAGTTGGGAGGAACGGTAGCTATCACCGTTCCAAGGACGTATCCAGAAGTGGTCTGTTGGTTAATTTCCAAAGAGTATCACAGCGCCAAAGGGGGACATATACGAATCTTCAGGCGGGGAACTCTTGTCGATCTGTGTGAGAGCGTTGGACTTAGATACTGTAGCTTTTCTTATACACATGCCTTGCACACGCCTTATTGGTGGCTGAAATGCGTCATTGGAGTGAATAAGAGCGGTAATCGGATCGTAGATCTATATGAAAAATTGCTTATAAAGCAGATGTCAGACAGAGAAGGACTGCTGAATCGTCTCGATCGAAGTCTTGGGAGATTGTTTGGAAAGAGTATGGTCGTTT
>JAJYGA010000016.1 GCA_021785255.1 Actinomycetes bacterium | reverse complement strand
TTTCCACTAAGAACGAGTTGAGTCCGTCCCAGGCGCCAATATCGAGAACAGACTTTCCCGCCACATCAGGCAGTTCTTGATCACCAAGTGGACGAGTTTTGCTCAAGCCTGGCGTTATAACTCCATTGCCAAGATCAATTGAATGGCACCATTGAATCTCATTGACCTTTGCTAGAAGTTTATCTTTTTCCATGCTCGGATTATAGGTGAATACACGCCGAAATCAGCACCACAATACGGTGCCACCTCTTCAGAGGCACGATCCACAGCCTTTTTGCAACATGTCTTCTTAGACATTCTGCCGCAACTGACCTTCGACATGTCAAGTGTCATCTATAGAACTGCCTGCTGGCGAGAAACTCCTTGGAGTTCATGGGATTTAGCCATGGAACACATCCTTGCTACACGTAGCAACCCTGCATTTACTTGCTAAGGTGGGAAATGTTAGGTACCACAGCAACCACTTTAGGTAGAAATTAAAGCGCTCTGATGAACTCGACTTCAAACAGCCAACAACAAATCGCTGCCACATATGCAGACGCGATATCGATAGTAAAAAGCAAATTCCTTGAGTTTGCAACCAACTACAAGGTACCTGGAGTCTCGTTTGCCCTGATTCTCAACAACAAGATTGCGCATATCGACGCGCTCGGTCTGTCAAGGTTAGACCCTCCACTGCACGCTCTTGCGGATCACGTCTACCGGATCGCTTCCATGACAAAGAGCTTTACAGCAATGTGCATCCTCATCTTAAGAGACAAGGGGTATATAACCCTGGATGATCCACTTATCAAATGGGTTCCACAAGCTCGACACCTAAATTATCCGACTTCCGACAGCCCAGAGGTGACCATACGGTCTTTATTGACCATGTCTTCAGGACTTGTTGAAGACGACCCTTGGGCCGACAGATTGCTCGACCTTGACGTAGATCGCTTTTACAAACTGCTCGAAACCCAAGTGGCGTTTGACCATGTTCCGGGAGAAGAGTATGAGTACTCGAACTTGGGATATGCTCTTTTAGGTCAAATTGTCACCAAAGTTACTGGTAAGACCATACGCATGTTTGCTGAAGAAGAACTCCTTACTCCTCTTAAACTTCACTCAACAACATGGGAAAACAACGATATCCCTCATGACCTTCGAGCTTTTGGCTATAGCGTCTCTGACGACAAGTGGACTCATGAACTCGCTCTTGGAGACGGCGCCTTTGGTGCAATGGGAGGTTTGTCCTCCAACGTAATTGACCTTGCCAACTACGTCTTATTCCACTTGGATGCGTGGCCACCGAGAAACGATCCAGACTCCTCTATTTTGAAGCGCTCTTCTCGCCGGGAGATGGCGCAAATCCACAGAGTCATTACCACACCGATGGAAGAGTCTTCATCAATAGCTGTGCACGGGTACGGATACGGCCTGGCGATAGCACACCACGGCTATCTAGGACCAATCGTTGGTCATAGTGGTGGTCTACCGGGTTTTACCTCAAGGATGGAGTGGTTACCAACCTTTGGCGCCGGCGTGGTTGCACTTTGCAATCGGACATACGTGCCCATCGCAAAGATTGCAAGAGAGGTACTTGAGTTTTTATACCACGAGCAACTCTTATCTCAACACACAGAAACATCGTCGAACTCACTTTTGGAGTTCCAAACACTTATTTCAGAACTTTATGAGCACTTCGATCAGGAACTCCTAAGTCGTTCGACTTGCGAAACCTTCTTCTTGGATCGGGACGACGAAAGACGCCCTCCCAACTTCTTGGAGCTTAGATCAAAGTACGGACCTATGAAGTCCCACTCACCTATCGTGTCTAAAGGTCGTCTACGAGGGACCTGGAAGATGCTTTGTGAAGGAGGAGAACTGGAAGTATCCGTTATGTTGAACCCAACCCTTCCGTTGCGGATTCAATTCATAAAGATAATACCTAAATCCGCTACATCATAGTCCTTTGCAACTGAAGCTCCTGTTCGACCTGAGGCTGAAGGTGCCAGAAGTTGCACGTGGCGTACCAGCAAGTCCGTATCTCAGTAGATTCTCCCAAAACAGCTACAGCTCAGAAAAGAATTCAAGTATTGGAACTTTGTCAGACAAAGCTTTCCTTGGCGTGCTCCATCATAAGTTTTTCCGTGACAAGTCCCGACAGACAGTGAAGGATACCGTGAAATCACGAAATCCATTCGAATGTACTTCCGCTTGTAACCAGTTGGCACCGGAGAGAGAGCCGCGCCTGCTTCAAGGTCTCACAGGAGATACAGCCATCTTTCTGCACTCGTCCTCTCTAAATCGGACACTGCTCAAAAGATGGCATCTCCCACTTTCAATGCTGGACGAGGCGGATTTCATGAGCCAACTGGATTCAGTTACTGCTGGGAGTCCAACAATCACAGTGTTCCAGCTCTTCATCCTTCACGAAAAAAGGAAGCTAGTACTCCCCTTTGATAACGAAAAACGATCCACGAATCGTACCGGCCAACTTAGATCTTTGCCTCGCAAACTTGAATTTTTCTGCCAGTTCTTGCGGCACTGCCATACCTTCAGAAAGTTTAAAACCTACGGCACGTTTTCCCACGTTATCGATGGTATATAGTACGTTAACCACTAAGCCATCCTCGTAAAATACGTAAGCCCATTTGATATTGTCCACTTGGAAACGTGACGTTTCCAGCGCTTTAGCTGAAAGTTCGATATCCCTTTCGCTCTTGAGTATTTTGGTCACATAGGCCATCGTTGACGAGCTTTCACTCGCAGGTATTACGGTGAATTCATGGTTGTACTTATTCATAAAGTAACGTGCTTCATTAGCACGTAGACCAGCCAACGCCTTCGCGACTGGAGAGGTTTCTAGACCAACTATGGATGGTTCCCTGTAATCAACCGTGTACGCCATTAGGTGTCTCCTTGTGAATACTTAAGCGTCATCATATTGTCTGGTTTCGGTTGTGCTCCTGGGTCAAGGTTCCACTATCGCCTTCAAGCTGGTCTCAAAATCATTCACGGCACAAAATATAGGCCTTGAAGATATGGGTCCAATCGCATCTCATGACTCTTTTTGAAACTCTCATGATCAATTTTTGCACAAATCAATCATATTTATTCACATTTCCATCAAAAGTTTGCTAAAGTTTGTTTACCTTCAAGCAACTTCAAAAGAGGTGATCAACGGATGAGTGAAGACTTAAATGAAAATACATCATTAGACGAGGACTCTGATGTAAAAGAGTTAGAGCGTTTTGGATATAAACAACAGCTGCACCGAACCATGGGTTCCTATACATCATTTTCACTAGCATTTTCGATGATTACAATAACAACCACCATTTTCACTCTTTTTGCACAGCCATTTCAAACCATTGGCGGTGCTGCTATTTGGCTTTGGATCCCTGCCACGGTTGGAGTTCTCCTAATAGGTTTGGTTTACAGCCATCTCTCCGCGAGGCTTCCCGTCACCGGGTACGCATACCAGTGGTCTTCTAGACTTGTCAGTCCGCACTTTGGATGGTTCACCGGATGGAATGCAATGTTAGCCACCTTCATCGGTTCAGCTGGCATCGCGGTGGCATTCGCTACGGTATTTGCTCCAGATTTTTGGTCGAATCCCAGTCATCAAGATGTTGAACTACTTGCCGCGATCGCCATTATCTTAGCAACGGCCGTAAATGTCGTATCCATCAAAGTAGCCAGTCGAGTAAACAACGTAGGAGCCACATTCGAACTTGTAGGAACGATCGGTCTTAGCATGGCCCTCGCAGTGGGTCTGTTCTTTTTCAGGCACCATCAAGGCCTTTCAATACTTACCACCATCAAACCCACAATAAAAGGTAGTCCCGTTAATTTAACCACTATAGGAATCGCCTTACTTCTGCCTGTGTATACCTTGGCAGGTTGGGAAGGTTCTGCCGATCTAGCAGAGGAAACTCGAGATCCCCGAGCAGTAGCACCTAAAGCGATGCTGCGTTCCATAGTAGTCTCCGGAGTAGCCGCTTTCTTTGTTTACGCTGTTTTTGCTCTAGCAATCAAAGGAAGTGTCAGCGCTACCGTAAACGAAACGAGCGCAAATCCACTCGTATCTATTTTTGCCTCCAGATTTGGTACCTTCATGGGAGACCTACTTCAGTTCGTCGCCTTCGTAGCCATATTTTCAGCACTAATAGCCAACATTGCTGTCGCGACGAGAACAGGATTCTCCCTCGCAAGAGATGACATGATACCAGCATCCAAGTTCTGGAGAAACGTAAATGCCAAGACAGGCACACCAATAGCCACCGTTTTGTTGGTTGGTCTAGTTGCGCTGATCGTCAATCTTCTTTCAGCAGGTCTAGCCGCTCGAGTTACGGCAATCGTTGCAGTTGTTGTTTACCTCACTTACGGCTCCTCTTTACTCGCCGTACTAATAGGCATCAAAAACGGAAGCATACCTGAGGCTCCAAAACGATACTTTGGACTGAAAGATAGTCTAAAGCCGATAACAGTTGTCGCTATTTTGTGGAGCGTAATCGTGATCTTGTATATGACGCTCCCTGCTGTAAATCAAGTCGGAGGAGAGTATACCGTATATGCGGAGATCATCGGATTCATATGGTATTTTGCCCTTCTCCGGGGCCGGCTGAACAGAGGCGAGGCAGGTCCTAAAAACCTGTCAGTTGACATGGAAAGCGACCGAAGTCTTTAAGTTGAGAACTCTTCGTGCTGCTTCCATTACAGGTGTTAGTAAACATAGAAAGAGTCCGCTAATGCTAGAACACTCGGTCACCGTTTGCGGCCACAGGCGGAACTTAACTGAAGTCTGCCTCCCGAGCAAGAGACAACAAGACTTTGCCAAGGCGGCGGTTTCATGTAGTGTTGTGAAAGGTAAATGTAATAAAACGATCGAAAGTGAAACAACTTTGACCATTGCACGACATAAAAGTCTCATACGAATGCTGACGTTGGAGCCAGATTTGACAGTCTCTGAGATTAGCGAAAAGCTTGCGGTGTCACAAGCCACCGTACGCCGGGATCTCAAACAGCTCTCAGAAGAAGGACTCATCCAGCGTGTGAGAAGTGGGGCTACAATAGCGAAGTCGCTAGGAGTGCAGCCTTCTTGGATTGAACGATCAAAGGTAGCTAATGCACAGAAGCGGGCCATCGCTAAGGTGGCATCACACTACATTCATGATGGGCAAGTAATTGCGCTCGACGTAGGAACAACAGCCCTAGAGATCGCCAAGCAGATCCAACTTAGAAGCAATATCTCGGTTTTCACAGCATCTGTGCCTATCGCAGAGGTGCTTGCTACTGAGTATCCGATGATCTATTTAATTGGTGGGATGTTACGACCAAGGGAGATGGCTGTAGTTGGACCAATGGCACGTGAAAACGTAAAGCGATTTCACTTTGACACATTCTTCCTTGCGGCCGGCGCGTGGTCCTTGGACCATGGATTCATGGACTTTTCAATTGAAGATGTCGAGATCAAGCAAGCCTTCATGTCTTCATCGGAAAAGATCATTGCAGTAACAGACTCCTCAAAGTATGACGGTACCTCGCTCATGAGTATTGCCGCACTTAGCGACGTCGACTTGATCATCACAGATAACGGCCTCTCGGAGAAAGACCGAAAGGCTGTCTCCGATGTCACCGAGCTCCTAATTGCCGAGGAATTAACAGAAGAAGGGAACTAAGTAGATAGATGTCTTGGTTAGATAAAGTTTTTGGAGTTAAAAAACCCGTGATAGCTATGGTGCATCTGCCACCACTCCCGGGATCGCCCCTGTACCACTCAAACCGAGGACTCGAACGTCTAATTTCGAAGGTAAATAGCGATCTCGAAGCACTTCAGGATGCCGGCGTAGATGGAATCATGTTCTGCAACGAAAACGATCGACCTTATGAGTTCCACGTAAAACCTGAAACAGTCTCAGCCATGGCATACACTATCGGCCGACTAAAGTCTGACGTGAGCACCGTCTACGGAGTGGACATACTGTGGGACCCAGTGGCTGCAGTGGCTCTAGCACATAGCGTCGGCGCCTCGTTTGTTAGAGAGGTATTTACCGGCTTGTACGAAAGCGATATGGGACTCTGGCACTCTCGAGCCGCTGAAGCTTTGAGGTTACGTGCATCACTTGGTGATTCAGAAGAGGTAAAACTTCTCTTCAATGTGTCCGCTGAGTTCGCCTCACCTATAGGACGGCGCACAGTGGCAGAGATCGCACGATCGGTAGCATTTTCTAGTTTACCAGATGCTCTTTGCGTCTCAGGACCAATGACAGGGACCTCGGTATCTCAAAGTGAGCTCACTGAGGTAAAAAGTCTCGTTCAAGATACTCCAATTTTTGTAAACACGGGAGTAAGAGCAGAGAACGTCGCCTCTTACCTTCAGGTCGCCGATGGAGTAATTGTCGGAACAGCTCTAAAAGAGGACGGCCACACCTTTAATCCTGTAGACAGACAAAGAGCAAAGCAATTTATGGAAAATGCCAGAGCTGCACAGGTGTAAGTCACTACGTACTCTACCTTCTACACCACGAGATTAACAAGGAGCATCAAATTTGACAGTTAGCCGCGCTGTTATCTCATCAACACCGGAGTCAGATTTCGTACTCGGCATTGACATCGGAACCACCGCGGTCAAAGCACTGCTGCTGGATTGCGCTAAAGGAACCTACTTAGCCAGCTCCAGTGACGAATATCCGCTATATTCGGACCATCCGGGTTGGGCAGAGGCCGATCCAATGGATTGGATCATGGGGGTAAAACAGGCTATCGCGCGCTTGAATGCGCATTCCAATGGTTGTGTCTCCAAAGTTAAGGGCATCTCCGTTTGCGGCATGATTCCTGCGCTTGTAGCAATAACTGGTGATGGTTCACCAGTGCGACGATCGATCCAGCAAAATGACGCAAGAACCATGTGCGAAATCACGGAGATAGAGAACAAATTCGATCCTGAGGATATCTACAAAAGAACAGGGAGTACGCTAAACCAGCAGCACATACTTCCGAAACTACTTTGGTTGAAAAAACACGAACCTGATGTCTTTGCCAAAGCAGCCATGGTGGTCGGAAGCTATGACTTTATTCGAGCATGGCTAACTGGCAACTACGGTATTGAAGCAAATTGGGCTGTTGAAAGTGGTCTTTACGACGTTGCGGAGAAGCGATGGATAGACGAATATCTAGTTGCGTTTGGACTTTCGCCGAACCTGTTTCCGACGATCGGTCAGCCATGGGAGTTCGCCGGCAAAGTAACTCACAAAGTTGGAAGCGAGCTAAACATTCCAGCAGGAACTCCTGTTATTTTTGGCAGCGCCGATCACGTAGCTTCCGCGTTAGCCGCTGGTGTTGAAACAGAAGGAGACCTTTTGATAAAATTTGGCGGTGCGGGCGACATACTTTTTTGCACTGAAAAAGCTGTCTTTCATCGAAAACTCTACTTTGACCTCCATGACATAAAAGATCGTTACTTACTCAACGGCTGTATGGCTTCTAGTGGATCTCTAGTCAGGTGGTTACTGACTCTCCTAAAGACAAACGAAGGAGAACTATGGGCACTTGACAAGAAGGCGGAACAGATCGGACCTGGAAGCGATGGAATTGTCGTACTTCCATACTTTCTGGGCGAAAAGACACCGATCTTTAATCCTCAAGCCCGCGGAGTCATATTCGGTTTGATGCTTCACCACAGAGACGAACATCTATTTAGAGCTGTACTGGAAAGCGTGATATTTGGCTTTCGTCATCACATAGAAATACTCGAGTCGTCGGGATATCAGATAGATCGAGTCTTTGCGACAAATGGAGGTGCTAGATCGGAACTTTGGAGACAGATTGCATCGGACGTCTTGCAAAGAGAGATAATCGCTTTCCCTGGACATCCAGGCAGTGCGTTAGGTGCCGCTATCGTTGTCGGGCGTTCCTTGGGGCTTTTGTCCGGAACTTCTGTCACCAGTCAGATCAAAGTCCAGGCCGTAAAACATACACCAAATCCTATGAACAGATCTCGTTATGACAACCTATACCACATCTACCGAGAACTTTATGAACGCAATATTGACCTATTCACACTGATCGATGAAAGGAGTTCAAATGGCTAAAGATCTTTTGGCCGTCGTCACTGGGGGTTCGTTTGGCATTGGCGGTGCTATCTCCAAGCGACTAGCCCAAGAAAACATATCAGTCATAAACTTTGACCTACAAGAGGCTTCCGATCCCGACATTCGTTCGTGCCATAAAGCCTTCTTTGAAGTGGACGTTAGAAATAAAGGTGTTATCGACAACGCAGTAAAACAGGTCGTTGAAACCTTCGGGAAAATCGACATTCTCTGCAACAACGCTGGCGTATCGACAATGTCAAGGGTTCAGGATCTCACAGAAGAGGAGTGGGATTTCAACTTTGAAATCAATTCAAAAGGTGTCTTTCTCGTTAGTCAATCGGTACTTAATCAAACAATGTTGCAGTCTCAAAGTGGTGTAATTGTAAATACAGCCTCCATGGCAGGGCTCAAAGGAGTGCCGCTACTTGCACACTATGCCGCTTCAAAATGGGCCGTAATTGGATTCACAAAGAGTCTCGCAGTCGAGTTAGCTCCGATTGGAATTCGAGTAAACGCAGTATGCCCGGGATTCGTAAGAACTTCCATGCAAGAGCGAGAGCTGAAATGGGAAGCATCGTTGCGCAATATGACCCCTGAGGACGTCTACAAAGAATATCTTGCGCTAACCCCCATGGGACGCATTGAAGAACCGACGGACGTCGCTAACGCAGTTTGGATGCTCGTATCCGAAGATTCTTCTTTCATCACCGGCGAAGCGCTGGCGGTAACAGGAGGGGCTAACCTCTAACTCAACACTGCGAGCAGTCACATAAACCTTAAAGCTACACTTGTCGTTCTCTCGATGACGTCGTCATCCGCGCATGAAGGAGTTCCCCTTTCACAGTTTTCGTGTCGGCAGATGCAAAGTATGAAGCCTGAGGTCAACTGCATAATCGTCATTGGACACACTTAATCTCCTGCAACTTGCCCATTTACGTGCTCAGATGAATATCTATATGTACAGACATCATCTATTGACACCAAGAATATTTCAATGTATAGTGATCGGGGTTCGAGACTTCGGCAAAGTTCGAACTGATTAGGGGGGATCATCGATGCAAGTTCCTGCACCGATCGCATACGAAAGAGCAACGTCGCTAAGCAATGCTATAGAACTACTTTCCCGTCATGGTCCTGAGTCTCGGATAATAGCTGGAGGGCACAGTTTGCTGCCGATGATGAAACTCAGACTGGCACGTCCTGAAGTAGTAATTGACATTAACGATCTGGCGGAGCTCGACTATATTCGGGCCAACTCCGATCACTTGCAAATTGGTGCCATGGTAAGGCATGCATCGTTAATGAACTCCGACATAGCCAACAGATACTTCCCTATCTTTCGAGAAGCCGAGACTGTCATTGCCGATCCAATAGTACGCAATCGAGGAACTGTAGGAGGTTCTCTTTGCCAGGCCGACCCTGCAGAGGACCTTGCTGCAGTGTTCGCCGCGTTGAAAGCATCAGTTGTCATCACGGGGAACAACGGGTCAAGAACAGTCCCTATTTCGTCATTTCACATAGGTCCCTATATGACCGTAGTCGAACCCGATGAGCTGCTGACAGAAGTCATCGTCCCTCTACGTACGCATGTTGGAAGTGCTTACGAAAAGGTTGAACGAAGGGCAGGGGATTGGGGAATCGCCTCTGTAGGTGCAATGATAGTACTTAACTCCGGACAAATTTCCGAAGCTGGTATAGGTCTCGCAGCTGTCCGAGCAGACCACTTTAGAGCCGTTGAAGCTGAGAGCTTCTTATTAGGCAAGCAGCCCACGGCAGATGTCATAGCACAAGCAGCTCTAATCGCGTCAGAAAACTGCCAACCAGTAGCGGATCAACGTGGACCTGAGGACTATAAACGACATCTCGTGAAAGAACTTACAACGCGAGCACTTAATCGAGCAATAGACAAGGCGCGAGAGGAAGGGACATAGATGCAAGTCTCTATGACGATAAATGGCGAACAAGTAAGTCGCGAAATTGAAGCTCGTCTGCTTCTCGTTCATTTCATTCGGGAAACTGCTGGACTCACTGGTACACATTGGGGTTGCGACACATCGAACTGTGGAACGTGTGTAGTGCTCATGGATGGAGTTCCAGTTAAGTCCTGCACAGTTCTCGCCGCGATGGCCAACGGCCGGAACATAACAACCGTGGAGGGCTTGGAGACTAATGGAGAGTTGGACTCCGTGCAGCGGGGATTTATCGAGATGCATGGGCTTCAATGTGGGTTTTGTACTCCAGGCATGATGCTCACCGCTAGATGGCTACTAGACAACAACCCCCATCCCACGGATGCAGAGATAAGAGAAGCTATCTCCGGCCAAATATGTAGATGTACTGGATACGAAAACATCGTACGAGCAATTCGATGGGCAGCTGAGCATGAAAGCGGCACTGGACACAACATTACTGAGGGGATCGGAGCATGACAGATCTACAGACAAAGCCAGAGGGTGTAGGTTTTGGCCGCGTTTCAAGAAAAGAAGATGCGCGCTTTGTGCGCGGCAAAGGCAACTATCTCGACGATATTGCTTTGCCAAATATGCTCTATGGCGCGGTTCTCAGGAGTCCCTATGCTCATGCTCGAATTAAGTCCATCGATACCGCAGCGGCTCAAGCACACCCAAAGGTTAAAGCTGTCATAACCGGTCAGATCTTGGAGTCTCTAAACCTTGCTTGGATTCCTTCACTCTCCCATGACGTCATTGCAGTGTTGGCAACGGACAAAGTCAGGTACCAAGGCCAGGAGGTTGCTTTCGTAATCGCAGAGGACCGGTATTCGGCTAGAGACGCCTTAGAACTCATCGATGTCGACTATGAACTACTTCCTCCTGTAGTAGATGCAAAACGCGCTCTTGACCCCGACGCGCCAGTCATTAGAGATGACATTGAAGGGAAAAAGGACAACTATATCTTTGACTGGGGCTCAGGAAACGAAGAGGCTACAGAGGCTGCTTTCAAAAAAGCTGACATAGTTGTCGAACAAGAAATGCTATATCCCAGGGTACATCCCGCACCTATGGAGACTTGTGGAGCAATAGCTGACATGGATCCCATATCTGGAAAACTTACCATCTACTGCACTACTCAAGCACCGCACGCGCACCGCACGCTTTATGCCTTAGTTGCGGGCTTGCCCGAACACAAGTTGAGAGTAATAAGTCCTGATATTGGAGGTGGTTTCGGTAATAAAGTAGGGATCTATCCAGGCTATGTTCTTGCGGTCGTGGGATCCATTGTGACTAAGCGTCCCGTTAAATGGATGGAGGATCGTAGTGAAAACCTAATGAGCACATCTTTTGCCCGTGACTATCATATGAAGGGGAAAATAGCGGCAACTAAAGATGGCAAGATACTAGGTCTGCGGGTTGACGTTCTAGCCGATCATGGTGCCTTCAACAACACAGCTCAGCCTTCGAAATTTCCAGCGGGTTTTTTCCATGTATTTTCGGGATCCTATGACTTAGAGGCAGCCTACTGCTCCGTAAGAGGGGTATACACCAATAAAGCGCCTGGAGGCGTCGCCTATGCATGTTCTTTTAGGGTAACCGAGGCTGTGTATGCTGTCGAACGCATGGTTGACAGATTGGCCCTAGAACTAGATATCGATCCTGCAGAGCTCAGAATGAAGAACTTATTAAAACCTGAGCAATTTCCCTATACCTCACCCACAGGTTGGGAGTACGACTCTGGTGAGTACCCAAGGGCCCTAGAGTTGGCGATGAAGATCTCTGGATATCAAGAACTACGTAAAGAACAGGCCGAAAAACGGCGCCGAGGCGAGCTTATGGGTATTGGCATATCTTTTTTCACAGAGACCGTCGGCGCTGGTCCAAAAAAACACATGGATATTCTTGGACTCGGTATGGCCGATGGATGCGAAGTGAGGGTTCATCCAACTGGGAAGGCAGTTGTTCGCCTGAGTGTACAAACTCAGGGGCAAGGACATGAGACCACCTTTGCGCAGATAGTATCAGAGGTCACAGGAATACCGGTCGCCGATGTCGAGGTTGTTCATGGAGACACAGACAATACACCTTTTGGATTAGGAACATACGGCTCCAGATCAACACCCGTCTCAGGTGCAGCTGCAGCAGTTGCATCCAAGAGGATCGTTGAAAAAGCAAAATTAATAGCAGCAGCAATGTTGGAATGCTCGCCAGACGATCTTGAATGGGAATCGGGACGCTGGCACATAAAAGGTGATCCTACAGCCGGAAAGACTATATCTGAGATTGCCTTCGCAGCCCATTCGACTCAAGAATTACCGCAGGGTATGGAGGGTCATCTTGACGCATCGTGCGTCTATGATCCACCCAATCTTACCTTTCCTTTCGGAGCTTACATCTGCGTTGTAGACGTGGATCCGGGAACCGGGAAAGTAACCGTCCGTCGATTTATAGCGGTAGATGACTGCGGGCCGAGGATTAATCCAATGATTGTCGAAGGACAGATTCACGGGGGTCTCGCAGATGGCGTAGGTATGGCGCTCATGGAACAGATAGCCTTCGACGAAGACGGAAACTGCCTTGGAGGAAGTCTCATGGACTACCTCCTGCCAACAGCATTGGAGTGTCCCTCCTGGGAGACCGGAGAGACAGTGACTCCTTCTCCTCATCATCCTCTCGGACTCAAAGGAGTCGGGGAATCAGCTACTGTTGGATCTCCACCTGCTGTAGTCAATGCGGTTTTAGATGCCTTAAAGCCCTTCGGAGTCAAACACGCAGACATGCCTTTAACGCCAGCTCAGGTTTGGAGAGCTATGCAAGGTCGACCCATGAGGACGGATCTCGCAATACAATGACAAACTTCAAGTTGATGCAACGCGCCTCATGCCTTTTTGAAGAAGGCGTTCCGTTTGTAACGGCGACTGTGGTCAGGGCTGAAAAGCCGACAAGTGCCAAGCCCGGTGATCTCGCGTTGGTGATGGAAGATGGTACGGTCGAAGGCTTTGTTGGAGGTGAATGCGCACAGTCAAGCCTTCGGTTACAGGCGTTAGAAAGTCTCAGACTTAAATCATCAAGGACGCTTGTAATCTCGCCTGCAAAGGAGGTCGACCTCCAGCCACGATCAGGTGAAGTACACGTCATAAATCATTGCCTTTCAGGGGGGACGCTTGAAATACTACTGGAACCCGTAGTCCCAAAGCCACTCCTGGTCGTCATAGGCATTAGCCCAATCGCGCAGGCTTTATGTGAGTTGGCCTCTGCAGTAGGTTTTAGCATCTTAAGTAATCCAAACCTTGAACAGTTCCCTAAGAATACTGAGGCATTAGTTGTCGCCAGCCATGGGATGGACGAGGAACGTTGGATCAAAAAAGCGTTCGATTCTTCTATCCATTACGTAGCTCTAGTGGCTTCGCACAAAAGAGCTGCTTCTGTGGTAAGTTCAATGGGCTTAACTGAAAGCGAACGAAGCCGACTTCACTCTCCAGCTGGTCTTGATATTAAAGCAAAAACTCCAAACGAAGTCGCCATTTCAATACTGGCGGAAGTTATAGCGTCACGAGAGTCAGGTGAAGACGTTATACCTGCCGTATCTGACGATCTATCCACAACCGAAGGCGTTACAGCCGTTGACCATGTGTGCGGAATGAAGGTAGCAGCTTCTGAAACAACGCTTCATTTGGA
>JAJYGA010000011.1 GCA_021785255.1 Actinomycetes bacterium | reverse complement strand
GGCACAAGCGCAGGTGGATCTGTAAGGATGTGAGCTGTCCTGCTCCTTCATGGGGCGATGTAGATTCACAGATCGCAGCTCCAAGGTTCAAACTCACCGATAGAGCAGGTAGATTCGCAACACGAGCGGTACGGTTTGCAGCCGATAGAGCTAAACGGCCACGCCTTAGACAAACCAGCACGCTTTAGCGTATTCTGCCACACGCTGTTGCCATAATAATCAAAGAGGATGCTGTAAATTTTACGAAGGATAAAATCATGAGTATGTTAGTTGTTCTGTGGACACTAGTCGCAGTAATTATTGCTGGCGTGATCGGCATACTAGCGATGATGCGCTCCGAGTTCGGTGGACTTCGTACTGAGATGAAAACTGAGTTCGGTGGACTTCGTAGCGAGATGAAAACTGAGTTCGGTGGACTTCGTACTGAGATGAAGACCGAGATCGGTGGGCTTCGAGGCGAGATTAGCGGACTTCGGTCAGAGATGAAAACTGAGATCGGTGAAGTTCGTAGTGAGATCAGCGGACTCAGTGATCGCATACAGGAACTCTCTGAGCGACAAGCGGAAATGACTGGACAACTGACAATCTTACGCGACATGGCGCACACACATTAAGTCGGTAGGGGATTATTTTTACCCGTCAAAGAGACTGTTTTGAATGTCCGATAAGAGATATTATGTCAAGTAACTATAAAGAATACCTCGTATTGACACTTGTGTTCACACCCGCACTCAGAGGCCCCCTGAGGTCCTGCTATCGGATATGATTTGACTGCCCAGACCAAGATGTTAACCAGTTACCGTTTGGTCATTGTTTGGTCTTGATGTCGTAGTCCCAACCGATAGATCCTGTGCCGCTACGACCTAACGTCTTTACTTAACGATATATCGTACATTAGGTATCCAATCACTCCACCTATCGATCGACGTGAGCAAGAATAGATCAGACAGCCAGTCATTAGAAATTTCTACCATCGTGTTTGCGTTGTCTCTAACTGTAACATCCTGGGAGGCACAGTTGAGATCAGAACCTACATTTTGCAAGTGTTCGGCCGATGACCAGGTCAAGAAAGAGTCGGAAACGAGGCAATGCATGAATCAGATCGATCCTGAACTTACCGCCGACCCTGGAATCTCTAGTCCTTGTAAAGACGCTTCATCTGAGTGTCTCCAGAATCAGGAAGTTCAAAACCCCTCTTCGAAGGGGGTCCTTGAACACGACGACTATGATCTCGTTATTTTAGGTTCAGGCTCTGCCGCTTTTGCCGCCGCCATAAGAGCAACTGAAAACGGCTACAAGGCGTTAATTGTGGAGGAAGGACTTGTCGGAGGTACTTGCGTGAATCGTGGGTGCATTCCGTCTAAGGCCTTGATACATGCGGCTGAATACATTTGGAGTGCTTCCCACAGCCCACTCAGAGGGGTAGAAACAGGAAAGATTAAGTTCTCCTATTCCGATATTGTTTCAGATAAGGATGAACTCGTAAGATCGATGCGGAGTCAAAAATATGTTGACCTTGCAGCAAAATATGGCTTTGTGGTAGCTAAAGGTCATGGAAGATTTACCTCCAAGAACACCGTATCTATCGACGGGCTGGAGATTACTTCGAAGTACTTTTTAATTGCCACTGGTGCAACACCTGCGGAGATCGACGTAGATGGCTTCAAAGAGATCGGTTACCTAACATCAGAAGACATCTTAAATCTGACACATGTTCCAAAGACGTTGGCGGTTATCGGCACGGGATCTATAGGTCTGGAGTTGGGACAACTGTTTATGCACTTAGGATCTAAAGTCACCTTTCTTGAAACAGAAAGTCGAATTCTTCCAAGCAGTGAACCTGAGGTATCCAAGAGCTTGACCACAGTTCTAGAACAACAGGGAGCTGAAATTTTCACATCGGCAAGTTTAAATCGTGCTTGTTTCGTGGATGCCAAAAAGTCAGTACGTTTCAAAGATGTGAAAGGAGTAGACGTTGAGATATCTGTGGACGAGGTTTTGGTGGCAACCGGGCGCAATCCGAACACGAAAGAGCTGAATCTTGCAGCTGCAGGAGTGAAGACGACTGCAGCTGGTGCAATAGTGGTTGATGACTATCTTCGCACAACCAATCCCAGAATCTTAGCAGCGGGCGACGTAGTCGGTGGTCCACAATATGTTTACGTGGCGGGATATGAAGGCACCCTCGCGGCGGAAAATGCTCTCTTGGGCGCCAATCGAAGACTTGACTTTAGTGGTCTTCCTTCGGTGATATTTACTTCTCCTCAAATAGCCTCGGTTGGCCTGAGCGAGAAACAGGCTATTGAAGAGGGCCTGGATGTCATAGTGTCTGTGCTACCCTTGGAACTGGTTCCAAGAGCAAGAGTGAACGGCAACACCTCGGGATTCATAAAAGTTGTTGTCCAAAGGAACAGTTCAAGGGTACTCGGTGCTTCCATTGTCTCTGATGTTGCCAGCGAAATAATACAAAGTATTGTCTTGGCGATAAAGTTTGAAATAAAGGCACAGGACCTTCTCGATGTATTTTTTCCTTATTTGACCATGGTCGAGGGCATAAAACTAGCGCTGCAAGGCCTCGAAAAAGACGTCAACATGTTGTCATGTTGTGCCCTATGAGATGGATCCTTGACTAAAGTGACTTAGCCGAAGACCTGCGCTCGATTAGGATTGGCCCGCGATCGAACCGCGGACAACGCAGCGGCGAGCAGCATAATTCCGGCCGATGCATAAAATGCTGAATGAATTCCACTAGTGAAAGAGATTGCCGTTGAGTGCGTAAGTGTTGTAGAACCGACAAAGATGGCGAAGGCTTGGGTTTTGGAGATGCTTTGGGACGCAATGACCATTGCTAATGCAAAAGAAAACACCATTCCGGTGTTCGCAAAGGTTCTCAACACCCCTGAAGCTATGCCAAAGCTTTCTGCCGGCGCTGCCTTCATTACCGCTGAGTTATTGGCCGGGAAGAACGAACCGGCTCCAATCGCTCCCACTATATAAGCGCCAACCACAATTAAAAGTGGCGAGGTGGGAGTCAGTTGTGCATATATAACCAGGGCAATAACTTGAATTCCTAGGCCCACAGTCGCTGGCACGACTGGACCGATTCTGTCGGCAAGTCGGCCTCCGATTGGTCCCACTACCCCACCGATTACATATCCAGGTACCAATAACAACGATGCACTGATGGGAGATAGCTGTCGAACCCCTTGGAGATACATGAGCAAGAGGAAGAGCACGGCAAAGTTTGCTAAGGACTGCAGCAATGCGGCAATCATAGAAGGTGCTAAGGTCGGAATTTTGAATATCTCAAGCGATAACATGGGTTCGCTCTGAGCCCGTTCGACAAGTACAAAGATGATAAGCACAGCTACTCCACCTAGCAGCAATAGAGCTATTGTCCCAGAAAAAGCCTGCGACGTAAGTCGGGTCATGCCCCACAACAAAGAGAACAACCCCACGCCCAACAACACCATGCCTGGGAGATCAAGTCGGCGTGATGTGCGTTCAGAGCCTTCTTTTAGCACCTTTAGAGCTAACAAGAAGGCAGAAATTCCTATGGGAACGTTGATCCAAAATATCCATCTCCAAGATAAATACGTAACGATCACGCCGCCAAGCACAACTCCAAGCACGGCACCTATGTTCCACCCAATGGCGTTGAATCCGTAAGCCCTACCCCGCTTTTCCGGCGGAAACGTATCTGCAATAACAGCGCCCGAGTTGGAAGCGACCAGCGCTCCTCCAATACCTTGCAAAAGTCGAAACGCAATTATTGATGCTTCATTCCACGAGAGTGCGCATAGCAAAGAACCAATGACAAAAATGAGAAAACCTGTCTCATACATTCGGACTCTTCCGAACATGTCGCCGATCTTACCCACCTGCGTAGAGAGCAACGTTATGACGAGCAAGTACCCTATGACTACCCATATTACTGATGAAAGCCCAACATGAAGGGCTTTTTGCATCTCCGGAAGCGCCAGAACCACAATTGTAGTGTCTACGGCAGTAATTAGAACCCCAGCTACGATAACTAAAAGTGCTAGAGACTGCCCTCTGGTCGTCGAACTCTGCGTACTCACGTCCTTAGCATCTTCCCGTCTTTAAGTAGGAACTAGTGGATATCCGCTCTCACCTTTGATAGTTCCAATTTACTGTCAGCAAAGCTAAAAAGTCCAACTTTGTTGCAAATTCCAACTATTACGGCAATAAAGTCAGCACGCTGGTCTCCAATTTATACGGCTTCTCGTTTCACGAATACTTCCAGAAAGTGAAAGTCGTCTACATAGACTGTGAGACGTTAGTGGCTGAACCCGCCACTTTGGTGCTCAGGAGCTGTAGGTGCCATTGGATTTGCCAGGAGATATGAGATGGAACTATGCAAGTCATCAATAAATTGACGAGCCAACTCAACTGTAAAACCTTGGCGCATGACTGCACGTTGGATCACGACATCTTGTGAGTCTGGGGGCAGAGTATACGTGGGGACTTGCCAACCATAGCTTCTTAACTGATTAGAGAGCCGATACAGATCAATCCCGATATCACTGTTTGTCCAGGTAACAAGAGGGAGACCGGATCTCCCGTCACTTATAACTTCAAAGTATTCAAGCGATCTGATCTGGTCGGAGAGATAGCCCGCACAAGTTCTAAGATTGTTCATGATTCTTTGATAACCATCAAATCCTAGTCGTACAAAGTTGTAGTATTGGGCCGCAACTTGGCCTCCTGGTCTGGAGAAGTTCAATGCAAACGTTGGCATCTCCCCTCCTAGGTAGTTGACGTTGAAGATCAGGTTCTTTGGAAGGTGTGACTCGTCTCTCCAAATCGCCCAGCCTACGCCCAGGGGGGCAAGTCCATACTTATGCCCTGAGGCGTTGATGGAACTCACTCGCTTGAGTCTAAAATCCCATTTGATCCCTGGATCCAAAAAGGGGGCCACAAATCCACCACTGGCCGCGTCTACATGAATTGGAATATCGAGGTCGCTCTTGTACTGAAGGTCGTCCAGCACCTTTTCCAGACCCTCAATATCCTCATAATGTCCTGTAAAGGTCGTACCTAGGGTGTTTACAACTCCAATAGTATTTTCGTCACAGTAATTAAGTATCTCTTCAGGATCGGATTTATAGCGTCCGTGATGAAATGGTAGTTCCCTCAACTCCACGTCAAAGTATCGAGCGAACTTATGCCAACAGACCTGCACCGGTCCGGTCACAAGGTTGGGGATCTGCGTTGTAGCCGGCTTATTTCTTTCCTTCCAGCGCCACTTCATAGCAAGCCCGCCGAGCATGGCAGCTTCGCTGGATCCGGTAGTTGACGTTCCGACTGTGCTGGCCGCGGATGGCGAGTTCCAAAGATCGGCGATCATGTGCACGCAACGTTCTTCTAGTTCTGCTGTGTGAGGATACTCATCTTTGTCGATCATGTTCTTGCCAATCGCCGATTTCATGATCTCGACAACTTCCAAATCGTTCCAAGTCCCGCAAAAAGTAGCTAGGTTCTGTCGTTCGTTGCCGTCCAACATGAGCTCGTCTTGAGTCAACTGAAACGCAATCTTGGGATCTGATTGCATTGAAGGTATCTGGAACTTGGGCAGTGCCTCGTCAAATGTATTAGAAGCCTGCACAGTAAGGTTTTCGGTATCTTGTTTCTTCTTGTGTAACATATCTCCTCCAAGGCAGTCGTCGCGCCGATTCTACTTCAGTATTCCTGAGACCTGTTTGAACCTCGGATCTGAATCCTTATGAGATCTGGGGCTTCTCCTTTAGATCAGACCCAGTAAAGATATCAGTCCTACGTTTGTCGAAATTCAATTTCTGTGAAAATACCACTTGTCATGCAACTTATCGAACCCATCGTCAGCGTGTTCCATAAGTCTTACTCCAGTACGCTTAAATCGAAAATCAACACACGCTAATGTGTCGTAGGGTCACTTCTGATAAAGCTCCATGTTGCTTTGACGAACGACGTGTTTTTGAATCTTTCCGGTAGACGTGTGGGGCAGACTTTCTACGACCAAAATGGTCTTGGGACATTTGAATCCATCTAATCTCGACTTTACCTCTGCGAGCAAAATCTCAGGGTCGATCGTTGCATTTACCTTTGGAACTACAAACGCGGTTATGGCCTCAGACCATTTTGGATGAGAAAGACCAACGACACAGACCTCTGCAACGTCCGGACTACTCGCGTAGATTGCCTTTTCAACTTCAATGGACGATACGTTCTCTCCTCCGGTTTTAATGACATCTTTGAATCGATCCTCAAACCAAAGAACCCCGTCTTTGTCGAAATGGCCGACATCTCCAGAATGAAACCATCCACCTTCGAAGGCATCGTTCGTCGCCTCGGGGTTTTTGAGATACTCTGTCATTGCCTGAGGTGATCTGTAACAGATCTCACCACTTTCGTTTGGACCCAGAACCTCTCCCTCGTCCCCGACGATTGCGATCTGCACATTTACTTGAGGAGTACCAACTGCACCGGAGTGTGACAGCTGATGTTCCGGCCGAAAAATTGTCGTAACGGGATTCATTTCAGTCTGGCCAAAAGCTAAAGCAAAGTCACACTTAAGCGTTTCGATCGCTCTTTTTAGCAAACTATCAGGCATAGGCGCCATCGCGTACATGAGCAATCTGAGACTCGAAATATCTTTCGGGTCTCTATCGTATGCCTCAAGTATGTCACGGACCATGAACGGCAGACAAAACACGGTGTTCATCTTCTCCGACTCGATGAGTTTTAAAACTGTATTGGGATCAAAACCCGTCATGATTACGATTGTGCCTCCGAGAGCAACTATGGGCGAACAGAGGCCATTTAATTGTGCCGTGTGGAACATGGGCATAAGAGCGCTGACTATGTCCTTATAAGAGTAACCGTTGTCCAAGGCTGTCCCAAGTGACTCTATATAAACAGCAAGATGTGAAGACACAACTCCTTTTGGAGCGCTTGTCGTTCCAGAGGTATAGAGGTAACTAAGTGGAGCCCTGTCTTCAATCAACACTTCAGGTTCTGACGCGTCATCGAACTTTAAGAGCTCTTCAAAGCGGCTATGCTCTGTGGTTATTTCAGAAGTGTCCTCCCCAACGATAAAGAGAAGACTCAGATCAGGTAAGTTCGTGAACGCTGAGATGAATTGAGAAGCGATCGAGGAATCGGCAACTAGACAACGTGTTCTTGAGTGACCTAGTACGTAATGAACCTCTTCAACTCGCCAACCCAAGTTGATTGGAACACACACATACCCCGCCTTGGCACAGGCGTAGTACACGATGAGGAACTCAGTTGAGTTCTTGGCCATCAGGGCTATCGCATCTCCTTTGACCAGACCTCGAGAAATGAGTGCATTTGCTACTCGGTTTACACTTTCGTTAAACTCTTCATATGTAACTCTTCGAGCGCCCTCTATAATGGCAACTTTATTTGGATATCGCCACGCGCTTCGTGATAAAGAGTCTCCTACGTTGACTCTTTGAATCAGATTCAGCTCTAGATCGTTCATAATCCCCCTCGGTGTTCCCTAAGTTAGAGTAGCTTATGGATCTCCTTTTATCAAGGGTATTATTGGAAACCAAAGGCGTCATAAACCTTTTCGGGGGTGTCTTTGTCCTGGAACTACCGCATCGTGTTTTAAAGCTTAAGCAAGCTTCATAAAGAGTTTTTGAACCTCCTGTAAGGAGTAACCGTCTGCTGTGGCTTTTTCTGGTTGCTCCAAGCAGTAGGTCATACCTGCAGCAACAAGTTTGAATCCAGCTTGCTCAAGCGCTTTGGAGGCTGCGCTAAGTTGCGTCAGTATGTCTTTACAGTCGCGACCGTCTTGGAGCATACGTATTACTCCTCCGACCTGACCTTCTACCCTACGGAGTCTCTTGGTAACATCATCTACTACTTCTTGTGGAAGTTCCATCATTCCTCCTACGCGCTACAGATTGAGGGGGTTGGCCACTCAATCTGTAGTACTTTCCTTTATGATTTAGCTATTGAATGAGAATTAAATTGCACACCTATTTGGACCTAGTTCCATCTCGGGAGCCTCGGTAAGAAGTAAGGTTTCCCGACCTTGGTTGATTCTTACGATTCGTTGATAGTTCGGTGGGCGATCAGTCGCCTTTCCTGTCGCCCAGGCAAGAAATTTCTCCCTGTCGCCTAATAAGATCTCAAAGTCCTTTTGGAATTTCGAAACCGTAGTGGAGACTGGTTGTCCAGGAAGAACTTCAATACGGTCACCAAAGTGCGCAGGAAGTATTGCAACCTCACTTTCAAGAGAACCAAGATGGCCAGTGATCGAATTGTATAGTTCTGCTGCGTACGCCTCCGCTTTTTCAGCTAGATCCGGCCTCCCTGCTCCGTCTACGAAAATTGTGTCCCCTGATATTAATGCATTGTCATCTACGACATACATCACTGAGCCCATTGTGTGTCCCGGTGAGCGCAGTGCCTTTACTGTCACGCCGACTCCATCTGCTATCTCATAGAACTCCCCATCTACGATATCGTCATGAGGATAGAGGTATCCTTCAACAGGGTTTAACATCAAGGCCGCACCGGTGCGTTGAGCTAGCTCCCTCGCACCGGAGATATGATCAGCGTGAAGATGTGTATCAAAGACACGGGTAATCTTCCAACCTTGTTCCTGAGCCACATTGATGTACTCGTCAGAATCGACAGAAGGATCGATGACAAAAGCAGCATCGGCATGTCCAACAACGTATGAAAGACAACCTTTCCCTCTTCTCCTGACCTGTATAACCTCTGCCTTTCCGGCAGTAATGGTGACAGAGTCGTAGTATCCCGCCCATGCAGTTATTCCACCATCAACGGATGTAACGTCAAAGCCGCGTTGCTCCAAGAAGGCAGCAGCCTGCTGTGATCTAGTTCCTGCGAAACACAAAGTAGCGATGGTTCTATCTTTAGGTAGCTCCTCGAACCTAGCTTCAAGCTCTGGGAGTGGGATGTTGACGGCACGAGGCATTCGCCAATCCCGAACTTCATCTTCATTTCTGACGTCTAAGATAAATGGTTCTTTATCAGTGCCCAGTACCTTGCCCAAGTCACTAATTGACATCTTCTGCATCTTTATATCGTCCTTCCAGATAGTCTGCTCACTGCTGACATTCCGCCAGAGATGCTGGCCACCCGACTAAAGCCGAATCGAACTAACTGACTAGCTGCGTTGGCACTTCGTGCACCGGATTGGCACACGACCGCTACTGGCCGAGATCGATCCAACTCTCGGAATCTGTGCTGTAGTTCCGCCAAAGGAATATTTCTTGCTTGTGGATGGGCGCCTCTTGCTACTTCGAAGGGTTCTCGAACATCGATAAGTTGAAATCCGGCTCGTAAGAGCTCATCCAACTTATGGGCAGGTACGTCCTGATAACTCATAGCATTCTCCTTAAACTGCTTACAGAATTGACTTATGTAAGCATTATATACCCCTAGGGGTATTGCTATACCATACTGAAACTAATTTTTGAGGAGATTCAACCTGTCTATTATCGTAGTTAGATCCGTCACTGCGCTTGAGGCGATATTTGTTGCCGACTGTAGCTGAGATCCAGAAGGATTAGAGATCGTACATAAAAGATCGATCTTCTTTGTATTTACCAACACGCGTTTCCATAGCACTTCTAAAGAGCTGTTGGGAATGGGAGGAATCGATCTTGTTGCAACTGTATCACTCATAAGACTTTGGCATTCGCTACCGGTCAAGCCACTGCTTTCGATGACTGAGAGGTCACTATCAAGAGTGACTGGAACTAGTGCATGACTAGCAGTCCAAGTAAATGCACCAGGAGGCGCTTTAGGCGGAGCTGGAGGTGGAGTTTGAACGAGGTTAGAGACGACAACAGTACTAAGACCTAATAGTAAGATGGCAACCATCATAGATATGGCTAGCACCACCCTGCCACGGTAACTCAGGGGCTTCAAACTTCCTCCAGCGATTTTTGTATTGGATTTCTTGTTAATCAGAGTATTCGCTACATAGAGAGATTTAGCACTCCGCAACCCTCTTGCAACACTAAGACTTCAGATTTAAAGGTGTCGATCACCAAGGTCTCATTGCTGCATCTCAGCGTTACTATTAGCTCTGTCTATCTCCTAGCGCAATCGCGTTAGATGATGCCGCGTACCTAGCTCTTTTCCCACCTCTAAATTTAATGTCTTCGTCTGAAGCATCCAATCCATGAAAGATGAACGTAGTCTTTCGATTTCTTGTGCAGTAGGCAAAAAGGAGTCCAGCTCCTATAAGAGTGAGCAAGACGTAATCGATGGAGCCACCGATGGCACTTGGGCCAACTACAAAGAAAGCTATCGCCAAGGCCCCAAACATTAGCGTTGAGACTCCTGAGCCAAAAAGGAGAAGTCTATGCCGGTGCTGATTCATAGACACATCAGGTAATCTTTTATGTCCCGTCGTTAGAAACACAAACGCCGTGATGGAATCCAGAAAAAACTCGGCAACCAGAAAAAAACCCGCAGCAGAAAGTACTAACCCAAAAAACGAGCTCAATGAGTTAAAGAGCAGCTGCATCACCGTTATTGCAAATGCCGCTCCCATGGTTACAGCAATGGCAACATGAGGTACACTTCGCTTTGAAACTTTGGCAAAACTTTTCGGTATGAGTCCTTCTCGGCCCATTGCGTAGAGAGCTCTTGTCAAAATATATGAAGTAAGCCACAGACCACCAGCGGTTGAACCAAGAACGGGAATAAGGATGAGCCATGGTGCATTTGGAAGGACTCTATCTCCCCAAAGTGCAAGTGGATTGGTGGCGTTGGCCAACTTCGACATAGGCGTCTCTGAGAATATAAGTGGGTATAAAATCGCATACATCGCCAAAGCCATGAAGGCTCCGATTATTCCGCCTTTCCCAGGATCGTCCTTGGGTCGCTGTGCCTCTTCCGAAGCGTAGCTATCTATCTCCCACCCATCGAGCACCGTCGCAGCCACCACCGCGACGGTAAGCATGCCGGCTATAGGTAGAGGCCCAAAGTGGATAGGTACAGATAGTCTTGAGAAATTAACCGCGCCTACAACGACGAAAATTGCCAAGGATGCCATCTCAATCGCCAAGAATATCTGGGTAATACGTGCGGTAGGTAAACCACCTCCCAAGAGAGGAACCAGTGCAAAAAGGACCCAGAACAATCCCACTAAAACTTCAACGATCGGTGAAGGACTGTACTTGGGTGCTAATAAAGAAAGTGTATAGCTGGAGGCGGGAACAATAATAGGTGGAATCGATGCAAAGTATGCAAGTATTAAGATCCAGGCTTGAAACCGTGAGGGACCCTTTCCAATAATCCTTGCCGACCAGTGGTAAGAGGCACCGGAGTGAGGGAAATGACGACTTAAAAGACGAAATACAAAGCCACTGACTAGGAACGGTATGGCAATTACTCCAATGGCTGGAAGCGTCCACCATCCTGCCTGAGCTGCCATTACTCCCCCGGTCGCGGCCACTGAAAAAAGGGGGCCGACACTTGAGATAGACAACGTAACTAGATCTCGGACGTGGTAGACCTGACGTAGATGGGGCTCGCTTTCTTCCTTTGCTATCCCCAGAGACTCTGGCACATCTCGCTCCTCCTCTACGGCTCTTTCTACTAATAACAGATTGTAGTTGCGAATTATTCGCAACTACATACAATTACTCGAGCCATTTTTCATTTGGTTATCGCTGGAACCTCACGAAAACGAGTTAGATACGTTGATAAGTCCAGTCGCCAACGAAACTAGTAAGATCGTGAACAAATCTTCGCTAACTATCGCGATCCGAGTCACATAGTTGGAGTAGCCTGAGTAGCTAGTCGCGCCTCTGAAGCACGGAAGACGGGAATAGATAAAGTAAGTACCGGGAGAAGTATTAGCAACACCATCAGGCGATAGCCGTAGCTAGCTGCTAGTAGTCCAAGTATAAATGGCAATAGTACACCCACAAAGCCCGTCACAGAAGCCAAGGTAGCATTCGCCCGCGTTCGAGTGTTGGACGACGTCCATTTAGCAATCAAGGCTAAAGAGACAGGATAAGTGACTCCGTGGGGTACTCCCAGCAAAGCCATAGCCAAGACTAGAAACACGACTCCGTGCATGAGAGCCAATACAATAACACCAATCACGGTAAGGAGAGCAGAGACCTTAAGTAGCAACGTTGGAGACAGTATGTTCGGTTTCCATAACAAAACGAGTCTTGAGATAAACGAGAGAATAAAAAATATCGTGAAACCAAGTTGCGCAGTTGCAGAGGAGGCACCAAATGAATATCGCGCGATAAGTGCCCCAAATGCTACCACGGCAACAAATGGCGCCTGGTACAGAAGTTGCGCTGAGATAGCGAGTCGAATCGGTTTCGAATGCCTCAGCCTGAGGGATCCAACTTCTAACTTTCTGCCTGACCGAGCGTTATGAGTAGCCTTGACTCCCACGACAATTAGCACGATACCTAGAATGGTAAATGGAGTGAATGCTAGAAGAGAAAGACGAACATTCTCGTGAGAACTCTTGAGCATGAAGGTTTCATAAAGTGGACCAACTGCTAATGATGCTGACAAAGCTGCGGTATAAGCAGCAACTCCTCGCTCTGGAGAGATACGCTCGGAGGTGGTCGCCAATGTAGCTAACGTAGGCATGGCTAGTCCGCCAGAGACGCCAAGCACGAGGCTCGCTGCCATGAAAATACCGATGCTCGAAGCAAAGTAGTACATAACCAGCGCAAGTCCACCAAGAAAGAGTGAAGCTAGCACTGCACCTTTGAGTTGATGAGATTGAAGTCTTCCCGCTACGAACAAAGACGTGACGGCCCCTGTCAGGCCAAAAACAGTGGCGGCTACACCAATTAGCGAAGGGCCTATATGCAAGACGTCATGTGCAATCAAAGAAAGTGTTGTTTGTGCTGCATTTTGACTTGCTCGGTAAAGTCCGGTAGTAATCAAAACTATAACTAGAGGGCCTTCGAACACCTCCATGATGCCTTTCCACCAAGTGGTCTGGCTCGATTGTTCCATATTTGTCTTTCTAAATCAGTTCTGTATGCTTCCAAACAGTGGATTGTTTCCTTTGTGTTAACCCCTCACCGTATCTAGACATTCCTTAAGGAATGAACTGATTTAGCCAAAACTGAGTCACTGGAGAAATAATTTTGTAGATCAAAGTTGGAGTCAGCAACACGATAAAGAGCAGCACCGGCAGGGCGAAGCGCCTAATGGAAAGGTATCTTCTCCACATACCAGCCGGCAAGAACCTCTCCAAGATTGCCGAACCATCCAAAGGAGGTATAGGAATCAAGTTAAATATAGCTAGAAGAACATTAATAGTTCCAAGATCGAATAGAAACTGTACCCAAAGACCACTTCCTATCTGTGCTTGGTCAATGAGTGGAGTAGAAGCTATCTGCGAAGCTATAGCGGTTCTCATCAGCACTCCTGCAACGATAGCTAGTACGATATTGACGAAAGGTCCCGCTAGAGCCACGATCAGACCTTGGTCTCGAGGCTTTCTCAACTTGGCAACATTGACAGGGACTGGTTTCGCATATCCGAAGGGAGTCAGCCCTATCATGAGCAATAGAGCAGGTAAAATCAATGTTCCCACAATATCGATATGAGCAAAAGGGTTTAAAGAAAGACGTCCAGCCTTCTTTGCGGAGTCATCCCCAAAGAGATAAGCGACATATCCATGACTAACTTCGTGCAAGATGACCGATGGAACGATCGCTACGATAGCAAGTACTGAAACTCCATTTATCACGTGTCGAAGCGCCGCCACAACGAGAATTACGAGCAGGACTCCCGCAGCGATAAGCGTATCTCTTCGTCTATTCATCGATGCGAGCCCTTGGCAGCAGTAGCACATGTCATACAGTACCTAG
>JAJYGA010000121.1 GCA_021785255.1 Actinomycetes bacterium | reverse complement strand
GCGGACTTGGTATAGCTTGGAAAGCCTACCAGATTGCTCTAGATGGGGACGAACCACCAGTAGTAGACGAACTTTCAGGAGCTCAGCGCTTCTTTCTATCGTGGGCACAGTCATGGAGAGAAAAGCGACGAGATGAAGAGATGCTTCGGAGACTGGCAACAGATCCCCACTCACCTGCGGAGTTTCGATGCAATCAGGTGGTGAGAAATCTAGACATCTACCATCAAGCCTTCTCGGTAAGTCCAAGTAACGATATGTGGCTTGATCCAACAAAACGCATTTACATCTGGTGATTCCCCAATTACCTAACTCTCAAATCCTACATTGGTTCCATGTGTCTCGCAGGTGACGCGTTTACCTAAGGCAAATTAGGTGTTCGTCTTCGTCCATCTCTAGTCCGTAAGTACGCAGATTCAAGTGGCCCTTGACCCCGAATCAGTGAAGGAGGCCATTGCCCAGGATCGAGATCCACTACGAGATACCATCCAACAAGTCCTTGAATAGATCAGGGACTAGAGGCTCCTATGGCGATTTCGCACAACTTTAATTTTGCAACTTGTCTTATCTACTTTTATATTTTGAGCAATTTGCAACTTACGCAAAACGTCTATACGAAGAAGTTGTCCTCGTCGATCGGTGCATCAGTCACCGAAACCATCTATCGCAGGTGTAAGGTTCACGACTCTCTGCGCTTTCCGCCGGACGTCAAACTTCTATCTCCATTCTTTTAGCGTTTACCTTTCAGTACTTTGATTCCCGTAGTAATGCTAGGTAATGTGTAAGTCGACACCGACAAGAACCAGGGGCCAAAGAAGCACCGCCAAGGCAGCTGAAATAATAGGGGTGATCGCATTCAGATTAGTGAAGTATAGGTGAGAGCTTGCGATAACGAATCCAACTACTAGATAGAGAATGCTCACTAGCTTTCTAATCATATCGATTTCTCCCATCGATCCCAGACGCATCAATACTCTGGAGATATCCTTTATTAGCTTACTAGACTACCTACAACTCCCTAACGCACCACCATCAACGACTAAGTACAGTCGACCATCCCGATGTCAACAACATTCCAAGTAAATGTTTTCAAAGACAGGATGGGAATTTTTACCCGTACACTTAGTCGATACGACTGTTATTTCATCTCAGTCCTAGCCATTACTTTCTCGCATGATCACCCATCTATGGCTCAATGTCGCCGAAACGTCAAGAACTTGTATCTTTAGATCAGAGGGCTTTCCTTATCATGACTCTGGGTGAACTTCTACTTCTTTTATAAGGACGCGTCACTTTCACTCTACCTATTGTTTTTGCGGCAACTCAAGGCCTCAGCTAGGATACGTAGTTCAACTTCTCACTCTCCAGTTACGGAGTTACACTACTTAACTAATCTAAGCATTTTCAGCGACAAGTTTTATGGCCGCAAGAGTAACAGGGATTCCTTCTCTAGCTAGTCTCTCGCGCTCGGCAATTTGGGCATCTGCTTCTCCAGCAAACTTCTCATGGAAATACTCGACTCCACCGTCCAAGAGATTCCAGGTCTCGGTGACCTCGCATCCTCCAACCACATCTTCAAAGCGGTAGCTCCACCTAGTTATACTGCCACCCACAGTAAATGCAAACTCCTTCCCTGGATCCGCAACTACAACCAAGGATCTAGTCTCCCATGTTCTTTCTGGCAAAACGTTTTTCCCTACAAACCAGGCTCCAACTTCAGGACCAGCGCCACTCTCCCACCAGCCTTCTTTACAGATTGGGCTCCACTCTCCCATGCGGGTAATGTCCGCAACCATATCGTAGATAACCTTTGCAGGACGCTCGATAAATATTGAATCTGAAAATGTAAGTGAAACCATATCTCTCATAATACCGTTGCAAGGTCAAAAATACCAGGAAACACAGATCAGTTCCTCGCTAATAGTTTTCGCTATGGCGGTTCGACTCTCTGGTTGAGATGCCTTCGATAGCTGAACACTAGGTGTTAAAAAGAAGCAGTTTACCAAATTATCTAATCCTGAATAATGAAACAGAGTCAAGAAATAAAAGGTTAGATCAAAAGTACGCCGACATCGATATTAAATTTGCGCCTAGAACAGAGTCTGTAAAGAGTCGCAAACTATTTTGGATTCTGATAGACGATATCTTGAAAACATATACGTGGGGAAGTACCTCAGGAACTACTTTCGGCCAAATTCGAAACAGCAAAAACTCACGGACTAGTTACACATGAAGCCACGCACCCCCAGGGTCATATGCTGCACATCACAATGTCCACTGGGGTTGGACATTTAGTACGTCACCATGATATTTTATGCAACTTCAACGTCGCCTCGCCTGTCGGGCTCAAGTTGTCCCTAGGAGCTGCAACGGACTCATGCTTCAGCGTCTCAAAGAATGCGAACGCTCTCAGGAACGTTCCGCAAGAAGGTAAAGTACACCTTGGGAATCGATATTAACTTCGTGACTCTTCTTGGACACGAACAGTTACTCTGACACATCGTTCAGCTCAAAGAACCACTATACCGAGCCTCCCAGCACATTCTTGGTTAATACACTTCTCGTCGAATCTCACAGAATGTACCTGAATAGCCACAACTAAAGTCCATGCCTCTCCATTCCTATCAGGCTCCCTTTCTCTAAACCTTCCTTAGCACCACAGTTAATGGAGCAACGGTTGGGGAATCTCACCAACATCCATAGATGTAAAGCCCCACCTAATGTCTAAACTCTGACCAACTAGGATTTGGGGTCGAAAGCGCAGCCCAGTGAAGCTTTGACCAAATCACGAGTAGTGCAGATTTTAAATCACCAAAGTTTTTGCGAGATCAGACGGTCGCCTACTTATAGGCTTCACCGAGTTCAGCTAAGGCTTCACCAATTAACCGACCAGCCTCTTCGGCAATCGGCTTGAGGTCTGGATTCTCTGGCACAGTTGCAATCACTGTTGCATCGAGGGCATCTACCACTACCCCGTCTCCATCTTTCCTAACCACAACATTGCAGGGAAGCAGGAGGCCCAATAAAGGTTCGATGGTCAACGCACGATGTGCGAGATTTGGATTACATGCTCCAATAATCAGATAAGGATCCATATCTACATCGATTTTCTCCTTCAGCGTCGCCTGCACATCGATCTCGGTTAACGTGCCGAAACCCTTGCTTTTAAACACCTCTTTGACCTTTGGCACAGCCTCGTTATAACTAATGCTAAGTCGAACGCTTTTCGAAAACTCCATCTTCAAATCCTCCTACTCTTTCTAAAAGTAACTATACCCCTCTAGGTATATAAACCTTCACGTCTCCCGGTTTCAAGAGAGAACACTGAACCTTCCCTATTGATCCTTGGTAGCAAAAGAGACGTAAATCCAACAGCTCTACAATCTTCCTCAACGATCATCAGGAGAACAATACGTCTCCAACATTGGAACAAGCTGTGCACATAGCTTCGGCAATGATTTTGGATGCACGAAACTAAAAGCCTCCATCATCTCTGGGACGTACCAACGGAGAGTTCAAAGTGTGCTCGCTACTTCGAGCTCTCGACCACGTAATAACCACACCGAATTGGACGCGTCAGCTCGTATACAGGATTGCCAAGTTTCTCAGACGTCGTGCACCGTCAATGATCGCTGTAGATCTCAGATAAAGTTGCTCGTTCACCATGGTTTGCTAACGCTTCTAACGCGTCATCTTCGTTCCCATTTTCAATTGCCTCAAAAAGCACTCTATGTCGTTTTACTCCCGCCATATAGTCTCCAACCGTACGAGTTTCGGTACGCAAGTTGTCAGACATACAGAGTTGCATCTGATCCATCAACTCGACATAGGTCTTCGTTAGCCGCTCGTGTCTTCCAAGATCTACAAGTGCAACATGAAAGTCTCGATTGGCTCTAACAATGGTACTATGGTCGGACTGCTCTGCAGCTTTAGTCATAGCCTCCAAAGCTGAGTTCATATCGATAAGGCTTTGAGCATCCGGATTGGGGAAAGCATTCTCAAGTGCAAAACGTTCAAGTGCCTGTCTGAGAGAGTAGATTTCGTCCACCTCTTTTGCAGTTAGCTTTACAACTCGCGCACCTCTTCGCGGAAGTTGTTCAACTATCCCTTTGTGAGCTAACACCCTTAAAGCTTCTCGAAGCGGGGGTCGGCTTATGCCTAAAAGGTTGCTCAGACGCTCCTCTCGAAGGTTTTCACCTGGAGCAATTTCACCTACGTATATCAGTCGTTGAATCTCCGCAACGGCTAGATCTACGAGACTGTGTTGATCGATCTGCAACTTCATACTTCTTTCACGCTGGAAATCAACTGTATCGCAACTTATAGACAATGATAGACAAAAGACAGTTATATAACGCCCTCGCATCAGCGACCATTGTTTCGTCCTCTAGGCACTATTTCGCCTTAACTTTGCGGTCGTAAAACTGTGGTCTGCGCCTGACATAAGCCAGACTCCAGTGGTTGTTCCCGGTGCCCCAAATTCCTCGTGTTCTTTTAGAGGAACTGACCGAAACTCAATCTCGACCTCTTCTAGGTCTTCTATATCCCTGAGTAACAGAGCCCCTACGCCATAGAGAGTCTCCTGAACAGACGTAGATGACACAGTGGAGAATCCTTCCTCCAAGAGCTCCTGGACGCGACTACGCGACCAGTCACTATCCAAAGGCAGTTCAGCATAGGTCCAACGACACTTTAGGGTTCCAAAAAGTATACGTTCGAATACGTCGTGTTGTTCAGTATATCCGTCTTTCAAAAAACCATAAAAACTTGATCTGCCTCCACGTATTACTTTCAACGTCACCTCACCACCTATGACGAAGGTACCTACTCCAAGGCGAGTAACCAGAATTTCACACTTTGATCGAGGTGTCTCAGTTTGTGAGGTCTCGCACTTCCCATCTACTAGAGAATTAGTGTGCCAACGATGCTCTGACAGCGTGGCCCTTGTTGCGGTCTTCGAGGGTATCGACTCTGAGATTTGCTCAAGAAGAGCTACTCCGAACTCTTCAAGAGTTGCCTCTCTCGAACTCTGTGTCATCGAAAGAACATGATTTTTCAGAGAGTCGGTGGGCAGAACCTCGGAGTTTTCACCGTCTATATATGCGCGCTCAAGACCGCCGATTAGCTCAACTGAGATGCTTAGCTCTCTAAATGAATCACCTGACGGAGTCTCCACCTTTACTAAAACCTTTACATCACGTTTCCCGTAGCTATGATTGACCAGCAGCGGTAGCGCTTTATCGACCCTGTTGTTCACAATCGCTCCTAACTAACTTCCAGATTGGCAACAGCACACGCTCAGCCCCAAGAGAGACCTCATACCATTTACATTACTAAAACAGGTCACGTGCCTGCTGATCTCAGTGCTCAGACAGGTGGGATCTACGTTGCTTATCTTTGTAGTTCGCAACTCAGATCTTTACTATCGCGCATACCGGATTACCTCCCGGCGGTCCCATGTGAGAGTTTGCTTCGCCACCGGAGATAAATGCCATCTTAAGCCCTGTAACACTAGTCACGATGGCTCCGCCGACCGCTTTTGCAACGTGATGTGCCTCATGATCTTCAAGAACTGTAACTCTTCCAGCTTTGGTTGCAGAGCTTGGGGGGAGAGTAAATTTCGCAAATACCTGTGCAATCTGACCCTTTTGTTCTTCGCTCGGACAACAGTCAAAGTCCAGTCCGGCGCTTTTCAGAGCTTGTTTTATACCATCACTCTCGCCAAAGTCACTTGTCACTCCATGCCCAGCTCTGAATTGACTCCCAGAGTCTCTCCGATTAGCAACAACCAATACTTCGCCCTTTCGCTTTTCGCCTCCTGAACTTGTAAGAGCTACATTACTGTAGAGGTTCCAGTCTCTCCTGATCGAAGCGTTTGAGACCATAGCACGATCGATCTCCCCCAGAGCGACTCCGACACCGATTGCCATTGCATCATTTGAGAAACACATGGACCCCATCGGACCGATTCCCGGATCCTTGGTTACTAGATCCATTCCATTGGACTCCGCCTTGGTGACTGCGTCGTAAGTGAGTGCGGGACCCTTCACCAGAACCATATGAACATCGCTTATGTCTGAAACACCAGCTTCATCTAGAGCTAGTTTTACAGCTTCAGAGGTAGCGTCCACTTGTTCAACTCGTCCGATATGCTCAGGAAGAATATCCCGAGTACTGCTCCGACCTAAAACGATACCTCCAGTACCCTCCCCTTCTTGAGAAACATCTATCTCTTCCCACCTCTGAACTAACAAGGTGGCATGAGGAGCAACCGTACCCGGCGATCCGCCAGAGATTGCGATAGTGACTTCATCGGAGATCGCCTGGGGCGTTGTATCCCGTAACTGAGCTAGAAGTTCTCTGACTTTAAGGTCCGCCAACAGTCGACCGTAGTCGTTGGGAAGTCCACTCCCCTCGGACTTCCCAATAACCGCGACCACGTTAAGCGGATCAATGTCTTGTTCTTGAAATGCTTTCTCAATAAAGCTAACATCAGACGGATTATTCATGGGGCAGACGATTAGATCTACCACCGGTCTCATATGTGCGTGTCTCAACTCAATAACTCCTTTATTACCTAGTCGTTCCGAACGATTTGATAGGCGACCTTCACGTCTTGTCTTTCACATCAACCATCGCAGACAAGTTCCTGCCAACCACATCCGAGCTGTTCAAGAAGGGACGCAAACGCTAATACTTGCGACTCTCGCCATGGATTCCCAACTACCTGAACAGATATCGGCGTACCTTTTCCAGACTTCCCAATCGGAATCGACAACACTGGAGCTCCAATAAGTGATACCGCCCGACAGTGGGCCATAAGTTCAAAGTCAGAGACTTCTAGCCTTCCAACCATCGCTTTGTTGTCGTGGCCCATGGAGGTAGCCCCCGCAACAGGAAGTAAACAAATTGGATAATGCTGTAGTGTCCGAAGTGCCTCCCTGCGCCTTAGCATCGCTCTCTCGTAAGCACCTGAGTATCCATCTCGTAATGGAAGAGGTCTATCCAAAGTTGAGCGAATACCTTCGGTCAACATCTCTTCCCTTCCTTTGGCTAACTGCCGAATCTCAAAAAGATCGTCGTAACTCCTCAGATCATCAAACGCTTCCCGAGCACCCTTAAACATATCGTGCTCTTCGACGATACAGATACCAGCTTTCTCTAATAAGTCGGCTAACTTCGAAAGGGCATCGACCACCTCTGAGTCCACAGGAGCTATGGAGACTCCGTCACTCCAGGCAACTTTAAATCCTGCCATCTCTAAGTCTTGCCCAAGAGCGTCAGATACCGGTACTGACGCAGGATCACAAAAGAGGTACCCACTAGCCGTTTTAATAGCTAGGTCTAGATCAGCAACAGATCTAGCAAGAAATCCTGGTACTTGCAGAACTGACTGAAGAGAGGACCTTGAGTAAATCGACTCTCCATCGAGCCCACTTCTGCCTGCACCGACTATTTGACCCATCGATGGGACTCTTCCTGGGGTTGGACGAATTCCGAGAACACCTGTACACTGTGCCGGCCACCTTATCGACCCCCCGTAGTCACTTCCAATCCCAAGCAGGCTCAAGCCAACAGCGACGCTAACAGCCTCACCACCACTTGAGCCACCAGGAGAGAGCTTTAGATTCAAGGGATTGTACGTCTTACCAAAGAGGTCGTTAGAGGTACCCACACCAAACGCAAACTCCGGGCAGTTCGTTTTCCCCACTACGAAGCCTCCGCTATCTCGCAAGCGCTGAACGACCGGAGCGTCAACTTTAGCAACGTTGTCTTGGAGCAGGAGAGAACCTCCCGTTAGATGCAGGTCCTTCACCGCAATGATGTCCTTGACCGTAATGGGAACCCCGTATAGAGGAAGCTTCGGATCATGTCGAGCCTCTTCAACTTCTTGGCCGATAGGGCCTTTGAATCTCTCTAAATCCGACTCTTCAATGATGGCGTTCAAAGCTCTGTGACGACCCAAAATATCTACTTGGTGATCTACAACTTCACGAAAGCTGACTTCGCCCCGGTTAAGTGCATCTCTGAGTTGCGTGGCAGTTTTAGGAAACTGTATATCTCTAGTCAAAACTTCACCCAAAGAGCGCCAACGTCTCAGAGATACCGTACACCAGTGCGATGACTGACAAGACCAAAGCAGCTACTAAGCGGAGCCACTTTTCACGTAGCCGTAGAGCAAGGTGTGCACCAAGACGCGCACCTGGCACGGTGCCCACCGTGAGGTAGGCGGCGATGGGCCAGTTGATATCACCTATAAAGGAGTGAGTAACGATACTTGGAATCGCCAGGACTCCTATGCAGACCAATGACGTCGCAGTAGCTTGTAGAAGTGGAAGACGAAGCCTGTTCACGAACAGTGGAACAAGGACCACACCCCCACCGAGTCCTAGCATTCCAGATATGAGGCCAGCCAATACCCCCGTACTTGATAGTACAAAGATCGAACGAAGGTCGATAGTTGTCCTCATCACCGTTGATATATTGGAGCTGCTAGTCGACGACGTAGCCGTGACTAAGGGGCCCTTTTCGATTTCGATCGCTACTGTATCACTCTCGTGAGTTACAAGATCGTCTAGGTTATCCATAGTCGATCTTTTGTTTTTAGGCAGAGCCAATCTGGCTGCGTTAGCGAGCAAAATAGCCGCTGTCACGATCATGAGAATATGCCCATTACCTGGTATCTTGTGAGAGTACACGCTTCCCAACACAGCAGCGATGATGCCTGTAGGAGCGACGATAGCAACTATGTCATATCGGACAAGTTTGCGTCCTCGATAACCGTACATTCCTGTAATTACTCCAGGGAGAACTGACGGCAAAGTAGTTCCAATGGCATAGATAGCGGAAACACCCATCACTCTAATTGATGGAGTAGATAGCGCACCACCACCAACCCCAAAGACAGCCGACATCACGCCAGCACCGACTCCTATAACGATGTAAATAATAGCAGATATGTAGTTGTCCACTTAGATGGCAAATCGCTTTCGGAATAGTCCTTCAGCTGCACTTACAGCCGAATACAGAGTCAGGGAAACAATAACAATTGCCACTATCGATGCCCAAAGATTCGAAAAGTTACTGCCGACTACATCGTACGCCATAATATGGCCGATACCACTTCCAGCTACAAGCCATTCAGCAAGGACAGCCCCGAGGATAGCCCCTGGCATTGATATCTTGGCGGCGGTAAATACTGCGGGTAAGCCGTAAAAAAGTCGTACCCTTATAAGTGCATCGAAGTTGCTACCTCCAGAGCACGATACGACATTCAGTGCAGCGATCGGCAACTTCTTCAAGCCATCGACGATCGTCACTAAAGTTGGAACTAAAGTCACTAACGCCGATATTGCCGTGATACCGACAAGACCACGCCCAAGCATCAACGCAATCAAAGGCGTCATTGCAACTAGTGGTACTGATCTCGCAATTAATACCATCGGCATGACGGCCTTCGTGATCGTGGATGAGCTAGACATCAAAATTGCACCAAAGATAGCTAGGACGCTGCCAACAACCCAGCCTACGCCTGCATGGAATAGCGTTGTGCCTAACGATGAGAGCACAACGGCTAAGTCAGAGGATGCCTGTGGACCAATGAACAGATACGCCCATACCGCTTGAGGGGTTTTGAGAAAATAGCCGCCAAGTCCGCTCGCTGCTACGACTCCATACCAGACTCCGAGGGCTATCGCTATCTGCAGTGTCAACTTGCCTAAAAACGCTAAGGGCCTTGAACCTGAGTTTGAACCTTGGTTTTCAGTAACGCCACTTTGGTTATCAGTATCTACAGACGTCCAAGCTCCGAATATCTTTGCTACTCCGGCTGTTGCTGCATATGCAAGTCCCGAAACCACAGTAGTTACAAGAGCAATCGCCCATGTCCTACTAACTGAAAGCTGTTCTTGGGCTTGAAGCATGATGACTCCTAACCCATTTTGTCCGCCGAAGTAATCACCTATGACAGCACCTAGTATCGCCGCAGGCGCAGAGATACAAAGTCCGGTTGTCAGCGCGGGAATCGATGCTCTAATCCGCACTCGCCTCAACATATCCCACTTACCCCCGCCAAAGACACTCGTAAGTTCGAGACTTGTCTTAGAAGCCGACCTCAGTCCAGCTACCGCCGCTATCAGGGTAACGAAAAAGACTGATAGTGCCGACATCGTCACCTTGGCTGAGAAAGGGTCCTGAATGATAAATAGAATCGGACCGATCGCCACCGTTGGCACAGCATAGGTCATGACCCCCAAGGAGAGGAGCGCTGCTTCTAACCTAGGAAATACAAGACACAGCGCTGCGAGTAAGATAGCGACACCGTTCCCAATGAGCCAACCGAGGCTAGCCTCTGAAAGTGTTCTCATGAGGTTGGAAACATAAAAGCCATCTCCCCACGCCGTAGCTAGAACGCTTGACGGTGCTGGAACTACGAACCTACCCTTGAAAATGGTCACTGCAAGAAGTTCCCAAACGGTTAAAAAGCCTACAAAGACGATCGTGGCCTCTCTTCTGCGTCCAAAAAAGGAGAGAACACTCTTTGAAGACAGGGCTTCCCCCGCCTTTGCCGATAACGTCATTACGCCTCTCCTTGGGCTGGAGTCTCGTCAAAAAGCAGTGAACTTAGGTAGTCACACGTCTCATGGAACTCAGAGGTATGCATAAGTTCGACCTTTCGCGGTCTAGCGAATGGAACCTCTACCTTCTTTAGAATCTGTCCAGGTCGGTGGCTTAAGACGACAACTGTATCTGCGAGGAACACTGCCTCACTGATTGAGTGCGTTACCAACAGAGTCGTTGGTGAGTGCTCTGCCCAAATTCTTTGAAGTTCAACGTTCATCTTGTGTCGAGTCATCTCATCGAGTGCACCAAAGGGTTCATCGAGTAATAAAACTTTTGGACGGACTGCAAGGGCTCGGGCGATAGCAACTCGTTGTCTCATCCCTCCGGAAAGTTCCGATGGACGAGCTTTTTCAAAACCCTTCAACCCTACAAGGTCTATTAGATCCGTAACGGTAGTTTTATCAAATGGCTTTTTCGCAATCTCAAGGGGGAAGCGAATATTCGCTTCTACAGACTTCCACGGAAGCAGGGCGGACTCTTGAAATGCCACTCCAAGATGATGAGCTAACCTGGCTTCTCTAGGGTGTTCTCCATGCACCAAAATACTTCCGAAAGATGGACTTTCGAGATCAGCAATCATACGCAAGATGGTTGATTTTCCACATCCAGATGGTCCCAATAGAGCAGTAAAGCTTCCCTTTTTAGCGTGAATTGATACGTCTTTTAGTGCGTCAACTCGACCGTTGCGAGTCTTGTAGCTCTTTGAGACATGCTCAATGTCTAGTCCTCCATGACCTATAACTTGGTGTTTTGCCGCCTCATAAGTTCCGTTCATCTCACCCGGCATTTGGGTCCTCACGCTTTACTTCCTCCGTGATATATGGCATCCAGTATCTCATTGGTGAACATAGATGGCTTCGCATCTACGTTTCCGATAGCGAGTGAGCGAATCGTTCCATCGATAACCTCTGGTGTCATCCAAAACAACCCGTGCTTCGCTGTGGTCGCATCTGCAACAAACTGGTTTTGTTCTTGCGCATCGAGTTTCTGCTGTTCGGGATCTAGCTTCAAACTCTTACCGAAGACGTTGACAGCAAGAGACGCCGCCTCATCTGGATTGGCGACGACATCGCTCCATCCACGGGATTCACCAGTCATGACACCTATTATCTGCTTTCGCAAAGTCGTGTCGCTAAGGTTAGATGCCTTACAAATATATATGTCATCGACCATTGGATAGTTAAAGTCATTCAGCAGAAAAGCATAAGTAGGAACGCCCTTGAGTCTCAAGACGATTGGTTCATTAGTATAAAATGCCACAAGTCCATCGATCTCTCCCGTTGCCAAAGGCGTGGGATCGAAGCCAACAGTAACAACATTTATCTCACTCGGTGAGATGTTGTTAGCCTTTAAAAACGAAGTCCATATGGGCTCATTCGAAGCGCTAACACCAATCTTCTTCCCGATCATCTCTTGTGGATTACGGATGGGTGCGCTAGCTCTCGAAGCTATGCAAGTGGGGCTCTTTTGAAACCCTGCCCCAATGATCTTTAGGTCAGCGCCGTTTATGATCGCCTGTACCGCCTCGGCGGTATGGGTAATGCCAACGAGAGCTCTACCTGACTGCACTATTGGTTCAGGAGCTAGGTTTGGTCCGCCCGGTAAAAGTGTGACGTTTACGCCGGCATCCTTGTAGTATCCTTTCACCTCAGCGAAGAAACTTCCGGCAAACTGAACATTCTCCAAATAGACGAGTTGTAAGTTTACGTTTGGCAGTGATCCAGAACTAGAAGCCGCAGCACTAGAAGAACTTGACGCACTTGCACCAGATCCGCAAGCTGCAAGAATCTCTGGAATCGCTCCTGCTAATGCAACCGCTCCAGCAAGTTTCGCTCCTCGACCGAGTAGTTGTCGGCGAGACATAGGTTCACGAAGTAACGGGGGTTTCATCTCTCTTCCGACTAACGACAGATGTTCCTTACCACTTACATCGGTGTTCATGACTGATGAAACACCGTTGATCTTCGGATCCTCTTTTTCGCTTTCAGTCCTTGGATCTGTCAACCGACTCTCCTCCTCATTTCGTCTTTTGTCTACAATTACGATAACTACGGAGCGTTTCAAGCGTATTTCCTCAATTTAACGTCATTGTTAACAGCAAAACTTGTGGAGTCATGTTTGAACAGAGCGTTCATCAACCACTAGATCGTCATGTCACATCACTGCTACGTTTACTAGGAGTTTGCTAAATAACTAGCCCACACCTGGGGCCTCTTGGGGAAGATTGTCTCGGGGATATTCTCGTTCAAAAAGCACTGTTCTGCCTGTTCAAGTAGACTGTGTCTATGTTGGGAACCGAAGAGATGCAGCGCAAGCTTGCTGACGCAGAAGCCCTTGTGCACACCTTGTCAAAGAGGGAACGGTCTATGCATTCCTTGGAGAACACGAACGAGAACTCTTCTCCGATGAGAAGTTCCGTCAGCTCTATCCCTCGAAAGAGGGACGACCATCAATACCCCCTTCTCGTATTGCCTCCATCATGGTGTTACAGAGTCTCGAGGGACTCTCTGACCGTGAAGCGTTAGCACAGGTTCGTCTCAACATTGCGAGGAAGATTGCTCTTGGGCTCCCACTGGACGATGAAGGGTTCTCCCCCAATGTCCTCACCTACCGGCGGAACAAGATTGCACTGTCCGATCAACCCCGCTTGATCTTTGACCTCATTTATGAGGTGGTGAACGGAACAGGGATACTTGCAAGGAAGAAGAAGCAAGCACTTGACTCAACGGTGCTCTCTGATGTCGTCACTACTCAGGACACCTTCTCCCAGCTCGTCACCAAGATTAAAACGGTCAGACGGCAGATCCCAGAGATCCGAGACGTCCCACTCTCTGAGGTGATGGACTACAGCTCCAAAGCCAGCCATCAGCTACCGAGATGACGTTGCGGTCCAAGGGGCCCTTACTGCACTGATTACAGATGCTGTCGCACTCATTGAAGCTGCTGCGTTGCTCACGTCCCTCACCCAACGACAAGTGGATGCTCTTGGCCTATTGGGACTCCTGAGTGCTCAAGACGTGGAGTGTGTTGATGAATACGAAGGCCGTTTTCGTCTCAAACGCTCCGTTGCAAAGGACCGTGTGGTCTCTGTTATCGACCCAGATGCCCAACATGTCCATAAGTCCCGCAAGCACTACATCGATGGCTTCAAGGGCCATATTGCTGTTAAGCCCGACACAGAGATCATTACCGAAGCAACCCTCGGTTGTATGCCTAAAGTTGTGCAAATAGGCCATAGAGTCTTTGGAACTTTGTCTATCTTAGGGCATGGTAAAAGAACTGTCATTGACT
>JAJYGA010000127.1 GCA_021785255.1 Actinomycetes bacterium | reverse complement strand
AGTTGCGGGGTATTGTGGCGATATCTCTTCAATGGGCCGAGAACCGGCAGACGTTCAATCTCAAGGAGAGTGCAGATGGAGCTGAAAGAGAAGGTGGCTGAGCAAAAAATAGGTACTAATACAGAGGTACCTTTCATATCTTTGGTGATGCCATACTTCAACCCCGGTGGAAATCTGCAAAGTACGGTCATGGAGACACTTTCTGTTCTTGGGGGTATTGGCGTACCGTTTGAGATTATCGCAGTGTGTGATGGATCTACTGACGGTAGTGAAGATGCACTTGATGGCATCCAGGACAAGCGGCTTAAAATCATAAAGCGTTCCAAGAACAAAGGGAAGGGCTTTGCTATCCGTGAGGGGTTCTCAGCGGCGAAAGGTGAGTATGTCGGATTCATGGATGCTGACGGTGACATAGATCCAAAGGTGATCCCCGTGTTCCTAAGGCTTATTGAGGAGAACTCAAGCGACGTAATTATTGGATCCAAGTGTCACCGTGATTCGGTCGTGGACTATCCCATCCTTCGGCGGATGTACTCTTATGTATATCAGAAGCTAGTGCAGGTCCTTTTCCATCTGGAGATTCAAGATTCCCAAGTAGGTATTAAATTTGTGCGAAAAAGTCTCTTCGATTTGGTTGCACCGAAACTTACAGAAGAAAGATTTGTCTTCGACCTGGAACTCATAGTAGCGATGAGTTGTCTCAAAAGTGATCTTGTGGTACAAGAGGCACCTGTGTGGATTAGGAGAAGGTTCTCTTCAACTATCGATATTCGAGCTGTGATAACTATTGTCTTTGACACATTGTCTTTGTATCGGCGCTTCAAATGTGGTAAGTACACAGTTTAAATCATCCATAGCGTGGCAATCTTTCGATAAAAGTTGCTTTCTTGCGTCTATAGATCAAGCTAGATAGGTCCAAACAAATCTAAGAGGTAGAATGTTTTACATGATTGGAGCATTGAAATGCTTCGGTGAGGTGTGAACACGTGGTTGAAAGGTTAGATTCAAGAAAGACGGCCGTGCTAAAGGCTGTGATTGACCAGTACGTCAGGATGGCGGAACCTGTAGGGTCGTCTCATGTCGCTGCTACTGGTGAGATACAAGCATCAACGGCGACAATACGTCACGAAATGGCGGCTTTGGAACAAGAGGGCTATTTGACTCAACCCCATGTGAGTGCGGGTAGAGTTCCTACAGACCGAGGATATCGGTACTACGTTGACAATATCTCCTCTCCGAATCCCTTGGGATCTGAGCACTTCTTTCAGCTGCAGAGCTTTTTTGATCATGTAAAAGGTGAGCTCGAGGATCTGCTACAAGACACCTCGAGGCTCCTGTCATCGCTTACAAACTTTACCTCTGTGGTGACAACACCTCCGGCCCAGTCTGTTGTGATAAAGCACGTGCAGGTGGTAGGGATATCGGCTTCTTTGGGAATGGTTATTGTTGTCGGATCAGATGGATCCTTGGAGAAAGAGATCTTTGAAATCACTGAAGATGCTAGAGATCTGGATCTCAGATCAGTTGAGATATCTAACTACATAAGCTCGGAGCTCAGAGGAAAAACTTTAGGAGAGATTGACGACGTTCCTCTTGATAACCCAGCTCTAGAACCTCTACTCTCAACTGTGAAAAATGCCATTAGAACCCTTGGTGAGGGTACCACAGAGGAACTCTACGTAAACGATGTCTATAAGGTTGCGAGTGCCTTTTTGGCGGCAGATAAGGTTGGAAAGATCCTTGAGACCCTTGAGCAGCAAATCCTTGTGGTATCTTTAATGAAGTCGATGCTTGTCAAAGGACAGAGCGTTTCGATTGGGAATGAGATTGGAGTCCCCTCGCTTTCAGAGTGTGCCTTAGTGATAGCACCTTACGAGCTTGATGGCCGTAGGGTGGGGTCTATCGGTGTGATAGGGCCTACTAGAATGAACTATCCCTTGGCGTTGGCAGCGGTGGAACAAGTAAGTAAGAGAATTGGTAGACATTTAGTTGAAGGGTAATCCGTGGCTGACTACTACGAGCTGTTAGGTGTCTCTAAAAGCGCGACAGAAGACGAGATTAAGAAAGCTTATAGAAAGCTTGCACGGGAGCTTCATCCCGACACAAACGGTGGTGATGCAGTAGCGGTTGAACGATTTAAAGAGGTTACGATCGCATACGAGACCCTGCGAGATCCTGAAAAGCGCCGTCAATATGACATGTTTGGGGATGGTGGTCCAAGAGGTCAAGGTAGTGGTGACTTCTTCTCTCCGAACTTTGGGGATATCTTTGAAAACATCTTTGGTCAAGCCTTCGGTGGAGGTTTCGGGGATGGAGGTGGACAACGCTCGGCAAGACATGGTGAGGACATGGAAACCTCGATCAACCTCAAGTTCGAAGAGTCGGTGTTCGGGACAAAAAAAGAGATATCAATACGACTCCCTGTAACGTGTAAGACCTGCGTTGGATCGGGTTCCAAACCTGGTACTACTCCGTCTGTCTGTAGAAGTTGTGGCGGGTCAGGTCAGGTGCGACGTGTGACGCAAACTCTTTTAGGTCGCATGATGACGACCAGCACTTGCGATACCTGCTATGGCGATGGGAAAATAATTACGACCCCGTGCCCAGACTGCCGTGGCGAGGGCAGGAAGACCGAAGAGCGGAGTTATGTTATTGAAATTCAGCCTGGCATTGAAGATGGTGCTACTCTTCGTCTGACCGGAAAGGGTCCAGCAGGTCCTAGAGGCGGATATCCGGGTAATCTTTACATCCATGTTCACGTGGAGCCTTCGAAGACATTCAAGCGAAGTGGACAAGATCTTTTTGCTCAATTCAATATCTCTATATCCCAAGCTGCTCTAGGCACAAAGTTAGAGTTTGAATCCCTGGATGAACTAGTGGAGATAAACGTGGCGCCAGGTACTCAAAGTGGTAAGATTCTGCGTTTCAAAGGCAAGGGAGTTCCCAACTTTGGGGGTCGCGGACGAGGAGATCTTCTTGTTGAGCTGGTGGTTACAACTCCTAAAGATCTTAGCGAAGAGGAGATCAATCTTTATACGCGGTTGGCTGAAATTCGAGGAGAGAAAATCTCTGAGCCTAACGAACACGGATTGTTTTCGAAGTTGAAGTCGGCTTTTCGTTAGTCCGTACTCTCTCTCAAGTACGATGGACGAAAATGGTGGGGACCCTCGAGCTTCAAACGGAGGTCCGATATTTTATGTCGACGACTTGGCAAACCCAGAGCTAGAACCTCAAGACGTTGAACACATAGTGTTTTCGCGCAGGGTTCACGACAAAGAAGAGATCTTGCTGGGAGATGGAAACGGTGCAGTAAGATCGGGATTTATCTACGTTGGTTCTCGGCGTAAGAACGACCTTTCAGCAGAGATAAGGGAGCTCGGACCAGTATTTAAAGCAAAGATCCCCAAGCCAAGGGTTCGGGTGATCAGCTACGTTCCAAGAGGCGACCGACTTGGTTATATGGTTGAAAAAGTAGCTGAGGTGGGTGTCGATGAGTTATTTCTCATCTCCTCGCCTCTTGATCGCCGTTCTGGTGAACGACTGGGTAGTGCGACCTTGGCTCGGCTTGAACGGGTTGCTCGTCAAGCTTCAATGCAGGCGAAAAGGGCTTTTCCATTGTATGTAGGAGGCGTACTTTCACCACAAGAAGTGATGGAGCGATACGGTAACGATGTCGCTCTGTGTGACCAATACGGTGAACTCCCTTCTTTGAACAAGAAAACTTGGATCATTGGGCCAGAATCTGGCATGGTTGATGACATATTTGACAAAATTCCCCGGATTCGTGTCGGAAGTGAAGTACTAAGAGTGGAAACAGCGACGGTGGTTTCGTCTGCACTGCTTGTAGCATTAAGGGAAAATCTGCTTGGAGAAATATAGATGTTGCTACAAACATACGATTAAAGTTGCGCTTAGGTCACGGAGAGTGTACTATGAATCCCTATGGATGACGAAATAGTAGTTGATCAATACGCTGTCAAGGTCGGTAGTAGGCTGCGCTCAGTGAGGAAACAAAAGAAACTTTCACTCCAAGCGGTTGAAATGTCTTCTGGTCAGGAGTTTAAAGCATCAGTTCTTGGAGCATATGAACGTGGTGAGCGGTCTATATCGGTACCGAGACTTCAGCGCCTTGCCCAGCTCTATAACGTTCCAGTTGACCAGTTGTTACCTCAAGATAGTGTGTTCGAAGGTGATTCTTCGGAGTTTCTAAATGGGATAGGAATTTCAGACAAGGTTAGCAGTCATGTTATCTCGATTGACAATCATGAAGGTGGCGTGACTTCTTCCCGCAGATTTCGTTGGGAACCTGAAGTAAAAGTTACTATTGACCTGTCGAAGCTCCAACTGGTAAAAGGTCCGGAGAGGGACCTTCTGAAGCGTTACTTGGATATGATCCAAGTTCAACGTCAGGACTTCAACGGAAGAATGATTACTATTCGTTACGATGATTTACGAATTATTGGCGCACTGTTAGAGATGAACGTACGAGAGATGACCGAACGCCTCGAGGAGCTAGGTTTACGACTGGTAGGCTGAAGTAAGTGGGTGTCATCGAGGATCTTCGCTCTGACCCCTTAGCATTTTCTCCAGGTGTCTACGTCCATATCCCATTTTGTGAAAAAGTCTGTACATACTGTGCGTTTTCAGTCCAAGTTGCGAAGTCTGAGTACGTTCCACGTTACTTGGAAGCTATTGCTAATGAGCATGAGCTTCGAGAGAGCGGTAGCAGCTGGTCTCCTAAAACACTTTACATAGGGGGAGGAACGCCATCTTTGTTAGACGGTGCTCTTCTGGAGAATCTCGTTGCGCGTATGAGGCTGAAGGATCTGCAGGAATTTACCGTTGAGGCTAATCCTGAGTCAATTAACGACGAGAAGCTGAAACTCTATAGACGTGCTGGAGTGACGAGAGTCTCTTTGGGAGTGCAGTCTTTCGACGACAACATCCTCAGGTTTTTTGGTCGTACTCATGACGCTGAAACTGCTAAAAGAGCGATTGATTTAATCTCCCGCCAAGAGGGGATCGAGCTTTCGATCGACCTCATCTATGGAGCCGGACCAGAGGACGCCTGGTCGTGGGAGAAGACGTTGAACAGCTTAAAAGAGGTTGCTGATCAAGTGGATCACATAAGCTGCTATGCATTGACGTTGGAGAAGAAGACAAAGCTGAGCGTTTTGTCAAAAAGAGCGCAGGTTTCAAAAGTCGTCCAAGACGATGATACCTTAGCACAGCGTTACTACTATTTGGATGAAGTCCTACAGGCGCTGGGGTTTCATAACTACGAGACATCCAACTGGGCGAGAGATGGGTATGAATCTCGTCACAACCTTAACTACTGGGTAAGAGGGGAGTACCTAGGACTGGGGTGTTCGGCACACAGTTTTATAGCTGGAGTCCGCTCGGCAAATGTGTTTTCCATGAATCGCTACTTAGCGAAGATGGAGAGGCGAGAGGATCCTACTGACTTCCAGGAGACTTTAAGTGCTGAACAGGAGTTGCTTGAGAAAGTTCTCCTGGGACTGCGATGTTCTGTTGGGGTACCCGCCTCTGATGTTGGAGAGATCCCGCCGTCAATTCTAAAGCTAGTGCATAGACAAGGGGAGTACATTACGCTTTCCAAAGAAGGTCGTATGCTCGCGGACCGGGTAGCCCTTGAGCTGGTGACCAAAGGCTAACTTGTACTTAGCTACTGAGAATATTGGTACTTTAGGCTCAGTATCAAGTAACCTTATATGAAGCTGAGTGGTTGGTTAATTAGGGTGTTGGAGTTGTTTATAGTTGAAGGTTGAAAATGGCGAGTCTCTTTTTGACGCGTTTATGCCTCATGCGCATCAAAAGGAGTTAACTGAAGAACTGGAGCTAAGAGGAAGGCGTGTTACCGCAGGGGCTAGGTTCTCGGCACTTTTCGGTGTCACTCTGCTTGTTATCTTTGTATTTGAGTTATTGACCGTACCTTTTATCGCTGGTGCCGTAGGGATCCATATTATTATTGGGCTCGTCGCTGTTCCTTTGGTGTTGGTTAAGTTGGCGACCGCGGCATATCGTTTTACCCGCTTTTATGCAGGTGATACGGAGTTTGTGTCTGCTGGTCCTCCCTGGTTGCCGTTACGGATACTTGCTCCTTTGTTGGTGGCCTCAACAGTGCTGGTGATAGGAAGCGGGATCGAACTCGTTGTTGCCGGGCCATTATCATTTTCAGACACCTTCTTAGGAGCGGCACATACACTGGTCTCTCTAATTTGGTTTTTTCTCCTAGCGCTTCATGCACTGGCATACTACCTTCGCTCGTATCACTCCGCAAGGAAAGACTTTCAAAGCGTTTTACGGCGTGTTCGTAGTAGGAAGAAACGAGAAGGTGCTTTCCTGCGCGTGAGTACTCTGGTTGTCACGTTAGTACTTGGAGTACTCTTGGCACTTCCGTTTAAAAGTGGAATAAGGATGTGGGAGGGTGCTTTTCGAGCTGGCGTCGACACTTATTACTCTACTCCTGCGACTAAGTCTCACATTGCAAAATATCCGGCACGTGCCGAGGTTCTTGCGAAAAGACGCCTAGCACAGCACCTGAAGTCCGCCCAACTGATTCGGGCCGGCGTGCAGGGCACATCTTCGGGAAGCTGATGGGGTTTCACTTATTGTCTTGGAACACACATACAAGCGAAATCTGAGCCGCTTGGACGTAGTATTGTACAGGGACTAAAGATCCATGTTGCACTACTTGAAAATATGGGTTCTTTATGTGGCCAAGAGAGCGTCTTAGCCAACGTATATCCTCCTTGAAGGCGCCTGAGCAAAATGAACCGATTGCTCAGGCGCCTCAGGACGTCTACCTTTTTACTTCTTCTTGAAAGGAAATACGGGTATAACGGTCTTCCCAAAAGTTGCATTTGTAACAAGAGCAAATGATCCATACCACGCGAGCAGTGCGGTCACGATTCCCAAGTATCCGCCCATTCTAGTGATGGAGGCAGAGTTGCCAAAGGTTCCGATGGTCAAAAGGATAAACGTTATCGAAAGTACGACAAAGATGGAGGCTATTACCCCGTTTGTTCCAAAGGAAGCGATCATCATGTAGACGGAAAAGATGGTCCATGCCAATAGGAAAATCCCTGTTGCTTGATTTGCTGTGGCCGCTGGGAGTGAACCTGCGATGAAGTGTACATATGCAGCAAAGGCCATCCAGAAGGCACCGTATGAACTAAATGCCAACGCCCCGAAGGTGTTTGCTCTTTTGAACTCCCACATACCCGCTAACAGCTGTGCTATACCTCCATAAAATAGGGCTAGTGGGAGTACCACTAGCACCAAACCCCCCGGAAGAAGCTGCGCATTAAATACACTTAGTACGAATGTTGTCAGTGCAAAAGCTGCTAAACCTAGCGGAGCTGGATCGGCCGTTGCAGTTACTGAAGACACCGATACTTCTCTTGTCTCGACGTCTGTGCTCATGTATCCCCCGTTTCATTATCTGTATATGTTGTATTTCGTGACAGCGACATGTGTCAGACTGTCTCTCTTTGCTCTTGACATTACGTCATCAAGCGTGAGACTTGTTTGGCTACTCCGACGAAACCTTATCCTGAGAGGCCTTTGCGCGCTCGGCTATCTCGTGTACTACGTCAGCGTTGGCAAGCGTCGTTACGTCACCAAGTTGTCGTTGTTCGGAGATGTCACGAAGCAGTCTTCTCATAATTTTGCCGGATCGAGTTTTGGGTAGTTCGTCGGTAAAGACAATTGAAGCAGGTCTTGCAATCTTGCCTATCTTTGAGGCTACGTGATTTCGTAACTCTAAGATAAGCGCATCGTCTCCCTTTTCATTTCCTTTGAGAGTAACGAATGCCGCTATTGCTTGTCCCGTCGTGGGATCGTTTCTTCCTACTACCGCGGCTTCTGCGACGGCATGATGATCAACTAAAGCCGACTCTACTTCAAGCGTGGATATACGGTGTCCGGAGATATTCATTACGTCGTCAACACGGCCAAGGAGCCAGATGTAGCCCTCGAGGTCCTTTTTCGCGCCATCCCCTGCGAAGTATACCCACTTGTTTTCTTCTGGTTTAGAAAACTTGGACCAGTAGACGTCTTTAAAGCGATCGGGATCTTTGAAGATGGTTCGAGCCATTCCGGGCCACGGATGTGTTATGACAAGATACCCACCTGATCCATTTGGTACAGAGTTACCGTCCTCGTCGACAACGTCAACATTTATTCCAGGAAGCGCCACGGTGGCTGAGCCTGGTTTAGTGGTGGTAACTCCGGGTAACGGGGAGATCATAATATGTCCGGTCTCTGTCTGCCACCACGTATCTACCACAGGACACTTGCTGTTCCCAATGAACTCGTAATACCACATCCATGCCTCTGGATTGATTGGCTCTCCAACGGTTCCGATAACTTTAAGAGAGGTGAGGTCGTGCTTTTTCGGATACTCAGTTCCCCACTTCATGAAAGTTCGAATCGACGTGGGAGCCGTGTAAAGCTGTGTCACTTTATACTTTTCGATGATTTCCCAGTAGCGATCCTTGTCTGGAAACTGCGGCACACCCTCGTAAAGAACACTTGTGACGCCGTTTATTAGGGGTCCGTATACAACGTAACTATGGCCGGTGACCCAACCGACATCAGCGGTACACCAGTATACGTCTCCGTCTTTTATGTCGAAAACCATGGAGTGTGTCGTGGCAGCGCCAACGGCGTAGCCGCCTGTGGAGTGGACTATTCCTTTAGGTCGCGCCGTGGTTCCCGAGGTGTACAAAATGAACAAAGGATCTTCTGAGTCCATCTCCTCTGCATCACGCTCATCACTTGCAGCGGTGACCAAGTCATGATAGAAATGATCTCGTCCTTCGATCATGTTGACTGAAGCACCGGTTCTTTGAACCACGATAACGTGTTCAATTGAAGGCGACTCCAAAACAGCGACGTCTGCTAGTTCCTTGAGTGCTACTCGTCCACCGTTGCGCCATGATTCATCGCACGTAATAAGGACCTTGGCGGACGCGTCATTAATCCTATCTTTTAGGGCGTCTGAAGAAAACCCTCCAAAGACTACGGAGTGTGGGGCACCGAGACGTGCGCATGCCAAGAGCGCAACAGGGAACTCAGGTATCATCCCCATGTAGATTGCTACACGATCTCCTTTTTTTACTCCCAGATCGCTAAGAGTATTAGCTAACTTGCAAACCTCCTTGTAAAGGTCTAAGTAGGTGATGACTCTGGTGTCGCCGTGCTCTCCTTCGAAGTAGTATGCAATCTTATCTGGCGTCGCTTTTGCGTGAATGTCAAGCGCGCTTTCAGTTATATTTAGCTTGCCGTCAACATACCACTTTGCATAAGGAGCGTTGGACCAATCGAAGACCTTTGCAAATGGCTTTTTCCAGGTGATACGACTAGCCTGAGTACGCCAGTAGTTGACCATATCTTTACCCTGGTCATATATCTCCGATGAAGATATGTTAGCTTGAGCCTTAAACTCCTCTGAAGGTGGAAAGTGTCTATTTTCGTCGAAAAGTGCTTCTATGGTCGACAAGTTCTCACCATCTGTCATTTTGGACCCCCCACAACGTCGTATTTTATCTATTACGCGTATCCTATCACTTCTTTTTGCCGAGAGATAGTATCAAGACCCCTTACAATGTGCAGTCTTCAGCTTTAGTGGGATTGAGAAGTTGGGGATGAGATCGATCAAGTTCCTCTAGAGCACTCTTCATGGCCTTCCATGGTGCTGAGAGAAATGGCTTTACAGAGAGTGGAGCTATTTGATGTTGCTCGAAAAAGGGTTTGAGTTGTCTTAGGCGATAAGGTGTCCGATATAAGTTGGAGAGGAGATAGTCTTCTTGGATGCCGAGCATTGGGACACCGGCTCTTATCTGTATTAAAGCAGCTACGAGTCCAGTACGATCTTTTCCAGCCGTGCAGTGCACTAGTGTCGCCCCTGTTGAGTTTGACTCCACAAGCGAGACAGCCAAGGCGAGATCATCCAAGTGGTTTTCTACGATATCGAGATACATGTGAACCATGTCATCCTCTGTTATCTGCGTTATTTCTCTTTTTGTGACAGCCAACAGACCGTCGTCGTATCCCTTTATTCTTCCATTTATTTCAATTTCAAAAAGTTCCAGCTCTGACCCTTCCTCGAGCGTCGTTGGCTGCAGTTCCTTCTCTAATGGATTTCGGAGATCGATGACGCGGGTGATTCCCATCTCGCGCAAGAGGCCCCACTGCGAAGAGGTGAGACTAGAGAGATTCTCTGAACGATAGTGAAGACCCCACCTCAGATCTCTTCTGATACCTTTATATCCTCCGAAGTCTCTAAAGTTAGTTAGACCCTCTAGAGGTATTCGTCTTGGTGTTGCCACAAGAACTTTATCGTTGGATTCAATTAGAACGCCAACTCTAGCAGGCAAGGGCTCCTCCGACTCAAAGGTAGTGACAGACGGTCCATGAGTGATACTCCACTTGATATCCAATGTCTCCATCTCTTTCGGGGTTATCTTCACCAAGTTGGAGAATCTGCCAAGCTGCGTCCGGTCGAGATGAATCTCTAACGAGGCGCTTGACAAAGCTATAGAATTGGGCGAGGTGACAGAAGCAGCAAGAGGTGTCATAGTGGGCATATAGATACCTTATTGGCCCTAGTACACCGAGCGTCTAATTGGCTGTGGGAACTTCCTGGGCGTATTGGATAGTTGTCAGAGGAATATCACTTATCGTTCGCAGGAGAGGTGGGGCGATTGGGGGATGTACTAGCGCTTTGAGAATAACTTCGACTGATCCACCTTTTGCAGTTGCATATGATGAAGTTATCGTTAATGAGCTGGGAAGTTCCGCGCTGATAACGCAACTGTGAAGATCAACTTGTAACTCTTGCTGGGAGATTACCAACATTCCGGAGTTGTAAAATGCTGACGGACTCAGCGCTTGTGCTGCCTTAAGTGCACAGCTCTGTCCGAGAGTATCAAGTGATCTTTGTGCAAAGGCGGCTGCTACTGAGTCTACTCCGATGCCTAGCAAGAGTATGGATATTAGAGTCAACGTGGGCACCAAAATTAGTGCTGATCCTTTGTCGGATTGCGATGATGATTTTGAATGTGTCATTGATTCGATTCCTTAGCAGTTAAACCCGTATGTCTGTGAGACTTGATACGCGTTGGTCGGAAGCGTTGAACTCCCAGATACCGTAAGAGAAGTTGCGCTTGTGAAAAAGGGTATTGGAAGCAGTGCTATGGTGGTCCGTGCTATGACTGTCACATACGAGCACGGCTTTGGAGGAACTGTAGTCGTCAGCGAGACCTTAGAGCCTAACGCGTTAACTCGTGTTATAGAAAGCGGAAGATCTTGAGATAACGTGATGCTTTCGAAGCGAGAAGCATTGAAAGACGCATCGTCAACGATGGTTTTTGCATAAGTCAACCGTGCAAGACTGATAACGAATGAAGCCACTGTGAGCAGTAGTACGCAAACGAAGAATACCGTCTCTATTCCGGCCAAGGCATCACTGCACTGAATCTGTTGCCATAAGAGTCGAGAGTACGGACGTTTTTTGAAATTAAGTTTCAAAATCATCACCTGTTCCTGAGAGGGTTGTGTCTTGTGGCTTTCTAACTTGCGACTCATGGTGACACCAGGAAACCAGCTGCCTCTAGTGGTTCACATATTGTTGCGATTGCAGAGTTTCTAGAAGCGAGGAGGCGTGCACTGAAACAATATCTAGTCCAAGAAGAGAAAACATTTGACTCGATGATCCAACTAGGTGGAGCTCAAGGTGAAGGTAGATACTTCTTTTTGTCATGGTCCATGAGGCATACGTTTGATCGTTGTTACCGCCGTTTTTGCTAATGATTGCGTCTCCAAGTGCGATCCGACTGTCTAAGGTGGTGTCGGCACCCGTATACGAACTTGAAGCCCTGACGGCCTGATCGGCGACACTTTGAAGATGAACTGAGATCACTAGGTAGTTAACTAGGGTATAGATCGAGACAAAGGCGATCATAGCTATGCCTACGGCCACGATCTCAGTGATGATCCCGTCCCCTCGATCACCACTGAAACCGAAGGTACGGGATCTTATTTTGATAGGGACTTTACTGTCCAAGTTGTGATACCTGACTCGATATCGTTGTGGTCGTTTGACCCATAAGAGCTTTAAAGGCAATCCACATTCCTACCGCTAAAAAGGCCATGATCAGCACGACAATAGCGGTTGAGATAACACCTTCTCCATCTTCAGGCTCGAGCTTATTATGATTAAAATATAAGACGCACGCCATAAGATATGATGCTCTCGGTGTCACATTTGACAAACTCCATTTTGTCATATTTACCTCCATCCGTGGATACCTTATTCTATCAAATATTGTTTCATGTGTCTAAATATTGCTAAGAAGTTTTAAGGAGTTGAAAAGAGGTATTAACAGCAAAAGTGTTCCAGGTATCAATATTGCTACAGAGACCGGTATCCATACTAGTTGCGTGCGTTTTTCTATAACGGTGAGGTGTTCTCGATATATCTCATCTTTGATATCTTTGGTAATTGTGCGGACTATTTGAGGTATCTCAGAGGTGAGTCGGCTGTCTCTTGTCATTTCGCAAAGAAGTCTTAGCTGTGACAGTTCAAATATGTTCGCGATCGGCAAGATAGCGGATCTCAGATCTGATCCATTAGAGATCTCCTTTACAGCTCCTTTAAATACCTCACTCCATGTTCCGCCGACCTGTTCAGTAGCACTGAGGAATGCGACATTGAAACTTCGACCTTCATCTAGAGCAAATGAGAGCTGATCAAAAAAGGAGCTTTGTTCGAAACGAATCCTCTTTTTCAAAGCGTTGAAGTTCTGATACTTCGAAAGTAGCTCGATGGACACGAGAGTTGCCATGATAGTGGAAGTGGACAGAAGTGCTTTGCTAAAACTGCCCAGTAACAGTAGGGAGGATGCATAGATAAGGACCATTGCGCGAACATGTAGGCGGGTTTTCAGTATTACCCAGGGGCGCATCTGGATACTTTGTTGAACCTGAAGCAAAAGAGGAAGTTCTCCTCGGGCGTACTTTGTATCTTTTGTTCTGAGGGTTGGATCCGATCTTGGAACTGGTGAAGCATCTCTAAGATGCTTCATGATCCTTCTAACTTTGTAAGACGGGACGCGTCGAGATACGTTAAATGTATGGATGCTTTGTCCGAACCCAAATAGTATCATTGTGATGGCGACACAGTCCATTAGTATTTTTATCACTTTCCTCCCATCTTCTCCGTTTTGACAGCTATTTGTAGTGCAAGACGTTGTGTCTTAGATAGGGAGGATTTCAGGCTATAGCTCATCTGAGGAGGGGTCATTAGTTGAGTTATCCATGCCCAGCTCATTGTGAGAATTAGGATGGCGAGCCCAAAGATTAGTTGCGAAAGTGAGTTTGTAAATGGACCAATATTTCCACTTAGTAAGCTCCCAAGTCCAAACATTACTAGAGGAACGACTATGACAAAGTATCTCGCAATACCAACTGAAGCCAAACGAGTTTCAAGATCTTTGGCTGCATCATAGCGTCGTCGCTGTTCAACGTGTAGTTGTTCGAGATACTCGTGTGAGCGATGACCTCCGTTTAGCTCACATCTTAATATGGATCGCAGGACATTTTGGGAGTTTGAGTCGGGTAATTCCCGCTCCAAATATCGAAACGCTGTTTCGAGGTCGTTTGTGAGCGCCCAGATAGATTCCGCTTGATCAAAAAGACGTTGTAACTTGGAGGGAAAGCTGTGCGTCGAGCTAAAAAACGTTCTTGCGATTGAGCTTCCGGTGGAGGCAGTTCGAATGGACATCTCCTGCAGTATCGTTGGCCAGAGGTCTAAAAGAGTCTCTGAGGTGGCGACCTCTTGTTGTCTTGCCCAGGACCAAAAAAGTACTAGACCAGAGGTAGCAACCGAAAAGGAATCTATCGG
>JAJYGA010000162.1 GCA_021785255.1 Actinomycetes bacterium | reverse complement strand
GCTAGGTGGTGTCGATCAATCTCTAAGTTCACATATATGACTAATCTATCCGTATGGACAAAAAGTATGTATGGATTCTTCGAGCCTCATCCGTTTGGGTCTTTTATACGTGGGGCGTGTTGATAAAAAATATGGTAAAGGATAAGACGCATTCGCTTGGATTCCGCTTAGTTCATATCGTCTTAGCTTTGGTATCCTTAGGCTTCGGTGGGGCGGTATGGAAGGTTTCCAACCAGATTACCGCTAACAACTCCTAGAGCCCGAGTTTGGCTGTGTTTTAGTAGTCGTAGGTTGAAAATTGTTCCGGCGGAGATTGAGACTTCTTGAACAGCCTGTGTATCGATGAACCAGTCGAAGACTTCTCTCTGCTCCTCATGTGCACAGCGGTCTTCTGAGTGGATAGAGTTCCTTTTTGTGGATGATTCGTTTGTGATATACGCTGACAAGGATTGAGAACCAAAGCTCTTTCACAACGAGTGGCAGTGCTTGGCCTCTAATGTAACAGAGGTTTGGAGTTGGCGGGGCGACTCTATCGCCTAAAGGGCTATGGTACTTGCCTTTCCTGTTGACCAAGGCACTGTCGGTACTTACAGTGCGGCAACTCCCCGGTAGAGCATTCTCTGGTGATGCAACTTGGGGTTGTCGTGTGTTTTCGGTGGTGCTTGGTTATTAGGGCCGAGAGGAACTGGGATCTAAACCAGGCGCCATTAAGGCTAAAGGTCTGCGGCTTCCTCAGTTGTCTGAGAAAGAAGACAGAACTCGTTTCCGTCAGGATCGGCTAGTACGACCCAACTTGCATCTGGAGCCTGTCCGACGTCCACTTCGTAAGCCCCTAATGCGAACAGTCTCGTGAGTTCCGCCTCGGTAGTCGACCCTACGGCCCGAAGATCTAGGTGAAGGCGATTCTTGATCGACTTGACCTCCGGCACGGAGAATATGTCGATTACGGGGCCGAGATTTTGCGGAGATCCGATGGATACTCCCGCCTCATCCTCTTCTACGATCTGATATCCAAGCACCTCGCACCAGAAGTCTGCTACTACCCGAGGTTGAACCGAATCGATTACCACTGAAGATACACGTAACCCCATTCACTTGACACTACTGGGTGCATGCCATTTTCACGATCTACTGAGATGGTAAAGACTAAGGGGCTAATAAAAAAGCATCCGCCGCTATCAGGGTTGGGAATATAAGACGCCCGGGGATGACTTGAGCCTACACCAGGGCGAGGACGTTGCCTACAGCAAGTCGTAATCTTTAAGTGATCTTTCTTATTAAAGACGGCTCAAGAGCGAGATTAACACGATCGCGCCGGCGCCATTGTTTGTTTAATATGAGCAGAACCAAAGTGAAGGAGACTGGGTTACAGTGCGATGAGTTGACGAAGCGGGAGATCATGCTGAGGAAAGATATCACAACTGTCGTGAGTTGCCGACCAGAAGAAAACTCTCGAACTGGAGTACCGTTTAAGTGCGTTTTGTGGTGATCGGAGATGAGACTGATCGGTGTTTTCGCTTCGGGACGGGAGCTTGTGCGAGTTGTATTGGTAGATGTATCGTCGTGTTAAGTACGAAACTCACGCCGTATTGTATGTTTAGCAGGTGAAGTTCACCTGACTCACTCAAGAGGACCGTGTCAAACTAGATTGAAACTCAGAGTGAATGTGGATCATGAGTTCGGTTATAACTGATTCACTTCCATGAGTAGTGCCCTCTAGCAATGAGTTTCCCGGAAGTGGTATCTAAGGTGATGTATCTGTGCTGGTCACTTCGGGTCTTTAGTGTTAGGTGCTCTACTACTCGAAGGAGTTCTTGGGTTGCAAAAACAGTATGGTTTAGATGTGGTTGAGGGCTTTGCTTATGTACTGTGATCTATGCAGAGAGCAAATGTCAACTCTGGGAAGATGGATGGATATCGAGAATGTATCGTGCTTTCTCAATAAACTGTGGATTGCCTAGTACCGTCAAGATCTCGACTATGTGAGTTTTGCGACTAACGCTACATCGGTCTGGTCTTTTCTCGGAAGCGGATACTTGAGCTAGGGTGACAGTCGTTTTGTAGGCAAGCTGCAGTAACTGGCGCTTTGTTCCGAGCCGGCGTGGTGCAAGGTGCGCTGCGTTGATTGAGCGTGACTTTAGAGCAAGATATCGTCGCACTTGTAAATCGTTAACGTTCCATTTACACGGTCGCAATTGATGGGAAATACGTTCTCTGTAACTTAGCTATTCATGATGAGTGCGGATACACGAGTGTATACAGCCAGCATGCTGGCTTATCAAGAGATAAAGTCATGCATTTTGATGGGTGAGGTTCCAGCTGGAATAAGGCTGCGTGAAGAAAAGCTAGCTGAACGTATAGGTGTCTCACGCACACCAATCCGGGAAGCACTGTTACGACTTCACACCGAGAGGTTTCTTGAGAGACACCACGAAGGTGGGTATCGTATTGCGGTGCCAAGTGCTCGCGTCATAAAGGAGCTATATGAGGTGCGAAGAGCTCTTGAACTATTTGCAGTTCGAAGAACAGTCGAGAGCATAGGCGATCGTGATATGGAGATGCTTGGACAACTCGAAGCGGAATGGACCGCGCTCGGAGCCGAAGTACCGTCTTCTGATCCAGAGTTTGTTCTTTTGGACGAGGACTTCCACGGTCGTCTAGCTGAATCTTCGGGAAACCTCCAACTTGCTGAAGAGCTTAGAAGAGTGAATGAAAGGATACGTCCTATTAGGACACACGACTTTGTCACTCCGGGTCGAGTGGAGGTCACTATTGAGCAACATCTTGGCGTTTTAAGTGCTGTCAGGACCGGTAAGGCTGAAAAAGCGGAAGAGCTGTTAGAACGTCATATTCGACAGTCTCAGGCCGTCGTTGAAACATCGTCCTTTAAGGCCTTTGAACGGATGCTGACAGTAGGCGTCGACGAGGTTGGTTCTCTATGGTAGACGCGACAATGTTGTCTAAGGAAGAGAACTTTATTGACGCTAGTATCGTTGCATCGTCTCTCCTTTACGTGAACGGCGTCTCTAAATCCTTCGGCTCGTTGAAGGCGAACGATTCAGTGGGATTCTCGCTAAAGCAGGGCGAGGTTCATGCTTTACTAGGCGAAAACGGTGCTGGGAAAAGTACTCTTATGAAAATCCTTTACGGCCTTTACCGTCCAGACGAAGGGGAGATCTATGTAAAGGGGCAGTTAGTTTCCATCGACTCTCCGGCGAAAGCTCGATCTCTCGGTCTTGGAATGGTGTTTCAAGACCTGCGCCTTATCCCTGCTCTTTCGGTGATGGAGAACGTTGCCCTTCATGCGAGAGTTGGTGGTTGGTTTCTTCGTAAAGAGTCGATTCGGCGTCAAATTCAGGAGGCATCCGATCGTTACGGACTGGTTGTTGATCCAATGGCGAAGGTTGAAGACCTTTCCATCGGCGAGTGGCAACGTGTGGAACTGCTAAAGGTTCTAATGGCCGGCGCTCAAGCGTTGATATTGGATGAACCTACAAGTGTACTTACGCCAAATGAGGTGGAGTCACTCTTTGAGATTATTCGCCGCCTTAGCAGCGAAGGTGTCGGTGTTGTAATTATAACTCACAAGATGCGTGAAGTTCGAGAGATAGCTGATCGCGTTACAGTCATGCGCGCGGGTGTATGCCAAGTTAGGGATCTGGACGCTTCGTGTATTACAAACGATGAGTTGATTAGGGCAATGGTCGGAGAGCATGTGACTCCTGTAATAAATACTTGCGAAGGTCAAAGTCAAGCACATGAACCAGTACTTAGAGCATCAGATCTTCAAGTCAAAGTTGTGGAGGGTACGGGTCTTAGAGGTGTTGATTTTCATGTAATGCCGGGAGAGATCTTCGGAGTCGCGGGAATTGCGGGCAACGGCCAGCGTGAATTGGCAGATGTTCTAGTAGGAGCGAAAACTATAGATGACGGTTGCATTACAGTTAGCGGGTGTACGTTTCAGCTTTCGGGTCCAAAGCATTTTCGGCGAGCAGGTGTTAGTGCGGTTGTGGCCGATCCGATCCGGGAGTTTGTGGTTCCTGGTCTATCTGTAGCTGAACATGCAGCTCTATGGTTAGCTGCTGAGTCCAAAAAACTTCGATTCGATGTTGCGTTGGCAACCCAGTGGCTTCGCGAGACTGCCGAACGAGTGGGCTTGCCTCTTGCACCTAGCGAGAGACGACTTGATCAGCTTTCAGGTGGAAATATTCAAAGGGTGCTGCTATCTCTTGCACTGTCAAAGACCTCCGTATGTCTCGTACTTTCCTACCCAACTAGAGGGTTAGATGTCAAGACGGTAGCGATGACGCACTCACTCCTGTTAGATGCCCGAAAAAATGGTACAGCAGTAGTACTTATATCGGAGGATATCGACGAACTACTTGCTATTTCAGATCGTATTGGAGTTATTTCACAAGGTAATTTCGTTGGAGTACTGGATCCAAAGTCGACTGATCGCTTGGAGATTGGCCGACTCATGTCAGGAGGCCATAGTGACTAAAACATCTGTTAATTTAGAGAACCCACAAGGATATCCCGAAGTTCCTCCTAAAACAGATAGTGTAAGTCCGATAGTGTCGAGAGTTAGAGAAGTCTTAAGGCGTCACAAGTTCGCTTATCTTTCGGTTGGCACATACATTGCATCCATGGTCGTTTTCGGATTGATTGTATTTGCGAAGGGATCTAATCCATTTAGCGTCTTTGCTGTAGTTGTTCAGTCGACTATGTTCAACGGAGGATCCATCGAACAGATCGTTCTTAGAACGGTTCCAATCTCCTTAGCTGCACTGGCAGTGGCAGTTCCGGCAAGAGCTGGATTGGTGAATGTCGGCGGCGAGGGTCAGCTGATAATGGGCGCTATTGGCGCAGCTGGCGTGGGTCTTGCAGTTGGTGCTTCCGTCCCGGGACCCCTAACTTGGGTGCTTATGGCGCTAGCTGGCGGCATCGCAGGCGCAGTCTGGGCTGGAATACCTGTGCTCATGCGAACTGCAACCGGTGCTAGCGAAGCGGTGACGACGCTGTTGATGAACTTTGTCGCAAATGATATTATGTTGTACCTAATCTATCAGCCCTGGCGGGATAGATTTAGTTCAGGACAGCCGCAGAGCCAGCCTCTTAGTCAGTCTGCTCAACTCCCCTCACTTTTTGGTAGCCAGTTGAACCTCGGTGTCGTCGTTGCCTTAGCCCTAGTCATTGCAACTTGGTACTTGTTGAAAAGAAGCCATTGGGGATTTGCGCTCAAGGTCGTCGGTGGGAATCAAGAGGCCGCCCGTAGAGCTGGCTTGCCGATAAGTCGTTTGCTTATCTCTTCGATGCTCGTGGGTGGAGCACTCGCTGGACTCGGTGGCATGTTGAACTTCGCTGGATTGGAGATCCAGCTTGTGCCCGGTATAACGGCGACTTTTGGGTATATTGCATTTCTTGCTAGTTGGCTTGGAAGACACGATCCATATAAGGTTTTGATTGCTGCATCTCTATTTTCAGCCATTGCACTTTCAAGCAACGGCATCCAGCTCAATTTCGGTCTAAACGGATCGATAGTGGACATCCTTCTTGCGCTCATTGTTATTGCACCCTTATTTCTCTCTAAAAACCGTAAGGCGTTGACAAAGTGAACGGAATTGAACAGACTCTTATCGGTGGCATTGCAGGTGGCACAGCGATCGTGATTCCAGCTCTTGGTGAGCTAACCTCGGAACTTTCAGGGATTGTAAATCTTGGCACTGAAGGATGCATGTTGGCGGGAGCTCTGGGAGCCTACGCCGTGACTGTTGCTACAGGATCGGCGGAGATCGGCATAGCCGGGGGAGCAGTTGCCGGTGCCATCTTCGGTCTTTTGCACGCATACCTCACCGTTTACCGTAAGGCTGATCAACTTACAAGTGGATTGGTGATATGGTTCTTAGCACTTGGGGTAACTGGTGTGTTGGGTACCGGATACGTCAACGATGCAATAACTCCTCTTCCAATAGTCTCAGTTCCTGGCCTATCTCAAGTTCCATGGTTGGGTCCGATCCTGTTCCGCCAGGACCTCTTGGTCTACGTTGGCTACTTTTTAGTTGCATTGATCATTTTTGTACTTCATAGGTCACGTATTGGACTTCTTCTTAGAGCTACTGGCGAGCGTCCAGAGGTTGTCTCTGTTGCAGGAATTCATCCAAATGTGATTCAAGTCGTAGCTGTTACAGTAGGCGCATTGTTGGCTGGCATCGGAGGAGCGCAGCTGTCCGTTGGATACGTCGGTACGTGGTTTGACGATATGACAAGTGGATATGGATTCGTTGCAGTCGCTGTGGTGTTGTTTGCATCTTGGAGACCACTGCGTGTAATGGTAGGTGCTTATGTATTTGGGGTTGCCTTGTCTGCGGAGTCTGTTCTTCAGACGAACGGTATAGCTATCAATCAGTACTTGCTTGACGCCTTGCCCTACCTAGTCACGTTAATCGCTCTAGTAGTTGTTTCACGAAGGGGGGGTAGAAAAGCACCAGAAGCTCTCAGTAGAGCCTTGACAGACGTAACATGAGTGGGCTCGGTTCATAAACCCAAGCCGTCGTAGAACTGGGTAGTCGCCCGAATCTACTTTCTGCTCCAACTTTAAATTTGATCATAGTAAGACACTTGACTTGGCGCGGCCAAAAACAGGAGGAAGTAACAGTGTTAAGAAATTTGACCTTTCTAAAGAAGCGGCTGTTAAGGCGCTTCGCAATAATCGGAGGTGCCGCTTCGTTGCTAGTTTCTCTGGCTAGTTGCGGAACTTCAACGGCCTCAGCAAGTAGCACTGGTTCTGCTACTACAGTTGGTTTCATTATGGTTGGTTCTCGTAGCGACTACGGATACAACCAAGCTGTCTATGTTGCGAGCCAGACGGTCGCAACAGAGATGAAAAACGTGAAAGTCATTACTGCAGATAACATTCCCGAGAACTCCTCGGTAACTCAAACGATGCAGGCAATGGTAAATCAGGGTGCAAAGATCATATTTGCAACAAGTTACGGGTACTTCCCCTACGCCTTGAAATTTGCAAAGTCTCATCCGACGATTACGGTTTTACACCAAGGCGGATACCTGACCGGAAAGTTCCCGGGAAACTTCGGAACGTACTGGGGTGAGGCCTTTGAGCCGGTGTCTCTTGGTGGAATGGCTGCCGGTTCGGTGACTAAAACTAATAAGTTGGGATTTGTTTACGCATTTCCTATCCCCCAGACGATCGATAATATAGACGCCTTCGAACTGGGCGCGCAGTCTGTCAATCCCAAAGCGAAGACTTATGTGGTAAATACGTCGAACTGGTGTGATCCACTTAAACAAACCGAAGCTGCGAAGGCTCTATTGGCCCAAGGGGCAGATGTGTTGTCGCAACATCAGGACTGTCAAACAGCCGTGATAGAGGCTGCTAAACAAGCTCATGCATATGTCGTTGGATACCACTATGACGCTAGCTCGCTAGATCCAAGTGGGTGGCTAACTGGTTCAGTATGGAAGTGGGCGCCGCTGTATAAGAGCATAATCTCAACGATTTTGAGTGGTCATTTCAAAGGAAGTAAGTACAACACTAACTTTATAGGATCTTTTGCAGCCCACAATAATCCGTTGGTTCTCGCTCCATTTGGCCCCGCAGTTTCCACGGGGATGCGTTCTAAGATTTTATCCGAAGAAGCAAAGCTGAAGTCGGGTACTTCTATCTTCAAAGGGCCAATCTACTGCCAAAACGGTCAACTTCTTGTCCCTGCCGGCGTTACACCTACTTATGCACAGATAAATAACTTCTCTTGCTTCGTCAGAGGGGTTGTCGGAACAATCCCACAGGGATAGGTCGGATAGGAAACTCACTTGGGACCATGCTTATTCACAGTTGATGCCTCACCTTATACTTGGCCATTCAACGGACAGTCTGATCTGCGTAAGACCGCATTGCTAGTGGGTGTCGACTATCTATGGCGAAAGCCATATCCGGAAAACGATACGGCAGATCAGGTGACGGCTAAGTTGGCACAAGTCTTTAGGCGAGCTGGATCAATGGTGATAGCTTATGGTCCTGGGACCCTTGCATCGAAAACGGACCAAAGCGGAAGAAGTTTAGAGCTTTATGTAAAGAAGTGGATAGGTCCGTTTGAGTCGACCTATCATTCAGGCGAGAATGGATTTTTTTGTTCGAATCTGGATGCCCAGTTACGAGACACGGGAGTTACGAACCTAGTCTTTGTTGGTTGGGGACTTGAGGGACCTATCCACTCGACTTTACGGTCTGCTAATGATAGGGGCTACGAGTGCTTAGTCGTAAGTGATGCGGTGGTTGGAGTTGATGATCAGCTAAAGGAAGCGGCTCTTTCGACTATTCAGTTTTCAGGTGGTATCTTTGGTGCGGTAGCGGACTCAAAGTCTGTGTTCTCCGCATTAACTTCTCTATCTGAACAGGAGACTCCGTTATCGGGAGGTCTGCGTCTAAGCCAAAAAGAACTTGAATCACCTGTCTCATCTTTGTATTCAGCACGCATAAGTAGCAACAAAAAGAAGCTTAAAGTATCAAGAGAGGACGATGCAATGTATATTGAAGCGGATCCGTATCCATGGCCATACAACGGTGAGTTGGATCTCGACCGTACTGCTCTAATAAACATAGATTGGCAGGCGGACTTTTGTGGCCTTGGCGGATACGTCGATAGGATGGGTTACGATCTAGCCCTTACTCGGAAGCCTCTAGAGCCTACCCAGCGTGTTCTTAAAAAGGCTCGTGATCTAGGTATGGTAGTTATCCATACTCGAGAGGGGCATAGGCCAGACCTTGTTGACTGTCCTCAAAATAAGCTTTGGCGATCAAAGAGGATAGGGGCAGGTATAGGTGATCCTGGGCCGTGTGGGCGCATCTTGGTGAGAGGCGAACCAGGATGGCAAATTGTACCCGAAGTGGCACCGATCGAAGGTGAGATCATTATAGATAAACCGGGGAAAGGTTCTTTTTATGCAACGGACTTAGACTTGATTCTTCGGAATTTAGGAGTGGATAACCTAATTTTTACTGGTATTACAACCGACGTCTGCGTTCATACCACAATCAGAGATGCCAATGATCGCGGATATGAGTGCTTGCTTCTTTCAGACTGTACAGGAGCGACGGACGTGGGCAACTATGAAGCCGCTTTGAAGATGATCACTATGCAAGGGGGAGTGTTCGGTGCAGTGGCGACCTCTGACGCCTTCTTTAGTGCAGTCAAGTGTAGTTAAAACTCTTATAGAAATCGGAAGAACTGATAATGACAGATGATTTAAACAATATTGAAGATAGTGTCGCCAAAGTAGCCTTTAGAGATGCTCTGGAGATACTGCATTCTTTGGAGATAAAGGAGCCAAAGACCGCCCCACCCTTTGGGTTTGAAAGACTCTCAAGTCGTGCACAAGCTACTCAACCACATATGGTTAGCTTAAAAAGCCCGAGTAAAACAGGGGTAGCAAAGGAGAACAGCGTTAAGTATCGACATCCCTTGCTCACTAACTCTCCGACTCTTCGTGAGGCTGCTACTGCACTACGCAAAGGCGAGGTTACCTCTAGGGAACTGGTAGAGAACTCTATAGAGGCGTGGCATGAAACACAAGACCTCGGCGCCGTTGTGGAACTTGATGAAAACTTAGCTCGAAAACTTGCCGATGCATTTGATGCAGATATGAACTTAGGAGTCGATAGAGGGCCGCTTCATGGAATACCGGTTACGGTCAAAGATGTTATCGACGTAGCCTCGATGAGTACTTGCGCCGGTTCGTTGGCTTATAACGATCAACCGATAAGAGATGCAACGAGCGTTGCCAGATTGCGAGATGCTGGTGCGCTGATACTTGCCAAGGTAGCGACCCATGAGTTTGCTTTAGGTGTGACGACACCGCAGTGCAAAAACCCGTTTGATCCAAAGAGAATATCAGGAGGTTCAAGCGGGGGATCCGCCATTGCAGTCTCATGTGGCATCGGCTTAGCATCACTAGGAACTGATACAAGAGCTTCGCTGAGGGTTCCCTCTGCTCTGTGCGGTGTCGTAGGTTTTAAACCTACTTTTGGATTCGTCCCAACTGACGGGATTGTTCCACTTTCGTGGACGGTTGATCATATCGGTCCAATTACGCGTACGGTATCTGATGCATCAATGATGTTGAGCGTACTTGGAGGTAAGCCCTTTATCGATATTGATGCTCAGTCTGATCTCTTAGGTGACGTTTCGGTAGGAGTTATCTCGTGTGCGATGGATGATGCAGATTCTGACGTCGCTGATGTCATAGAGTCCGTATTTCCTATATTTAGTAGGTTGGGTTACAAGATTTATGACGTTGATACAATGTCGTCGGTGGACTTCGATGAAGCGAATGCGTTGGGTCTGATTATCTCGCGTAGTGAAGCTAGTACGTTCCACCGTTCGAACCGTACCGACTTGGCTCTTTGCATTCCAGAGGTAAGAGATCAACTGACTGCAGCTCTCGATATACGTGCTACCGACTATTTAGATGCGCAGCGAAATAGGAAGTTTTTTGCAGAGAGAATACTTTCACTTTTCGACACCTACGACGTGTTAGTTCTTCCGACGGTGCCAATGGTAGCTCCGCCACGAGACGACTACGAGAGATATCTACTAAGACTCTCGAAGAACGCGATACCATGGAGTCTTATTGGAAATCCGGCGGTTTCAGTACCTTGTGGACTTACTAATCAAAGTTTGCCTGTCGGTTTGCAGTTCGTCGTTGCTCCGGGGAACGAAGAACTGTTGGTGCGAGTTGGTGTTGCGTTTGAAGAACAGTTGAGGAGTTTAGGTGGAAATGGAAGTTGATATAGAAGATGTTAAAGCGGAGGTACTTGAGTTATTTTTGCGCTATGAAGCGGCCCTAGTCGCAGGAGACGCTGGAGTTGTAAATGATTTGTTTTGGGATAGTCCTCTAACACTTCGCTACGGAATAGCAGACCATCAGTTCGGGGCACAAGAACTTATTGATTGGCGTAATACTCAGGGTCCTCTGCCGCCGGGAAGGACTCTTTCCGATACTGTAGTGACCACTTTTGGACGCAATGCAGCGGTAGTGAATACAATATTTAGATACCCAAATGCGACTCGGCACGGCCGGCAGTCCCAAACTTGGATACGGCTAAGTGGTGGCTGGAAGATTGTGTGTGCTCATGTCTCTCAGGTCGATGATTAGCTATACCTGAGCTGTTTTGCGGAGCGAAGCTCTTTGGCTGCTCTCTACTGATGATGTAGCCGCTAACATCTTGACATCTGTACGGACATAACTCTCGGATCTGTGACCCTGGGTGATTCACAATCGTGTCAAGAGAGGAGATATGAATGTGAGTCACCTCGAGGGGCCGTCCAATTGGTACTTGCCTCCCCTGAATGTGACGATCCCCAAGGCTACAACGTGCCAGGCAGTTACCGGGTGAAGTAGAGATCAAGATCGTGACTTTACCATGGATACAACAGGCTAATCACTCATGAAAGACTCAAGTTCTTCGATAGCCACATAGCTTATGAAAGAAAGTAGCTTGGCGTAAAGAACGACGAGTTCAAATAGTTAACGTGAGCTATGAAAGTACTTGAGGTGGCGACCGCAGATGCACCTATACCGATAGTGTTCAAATTACATATTGCGGTTCCAACCCACCGCTCACCACTTGGGCCATTGGGTGGAGGTTGAAGCGTTAGAGAAAGTTGGGTGTAGCTATTTGGTGGATAACTCTTTACACTTGCTGGAACAGGGCACCCCTGATTGGTTCCAGTAGGTCCAGAGGTGATTCCCCAGCCTACGTAGAAGTAGACGTTAGTACCAGGTGTGAGAGTAACAAGATGGGGTCCTGGGTCATATGATGTAGGATAGAAGCCTCCACGGTGTGTCTTGGCGATGATTGGTTGTCCGTTTGCTGTGTAGAACTCAATACCGGGATAGCCGTATAAGGTACAGGTCACACTTGAGGTGTTGGTGTATCTGAACATGACATTCAACTGTGCACTGGCAATGAGACTATTCCATGAATAAGAAAAACTCAACTGTGATGCATGGCACCTAGTAACTACGCTGCTTTGTTGAATAGAAGACGTTGTCGTCGTTGTGGAGATATACACAAATGTTGTGTACGAGCCACTTCAGATACGTCTTCAAAGCCAGTTTGGATGTCCGGAAGAACCGGTTAGCCAATCAGGTGTGATTCGCACTCAAATGTCTGCCAACAAAGCTAGTAGGGGACGCGGATAAGAGCCGTCAGGAGACGTTGGATTGGCCGGTATCCGTGGTTCGGGTGCCAGCAGTTGCGAGGGACGGCAGATCTTGTACCCTTAGGCGGTGTCGGCGCGCATCCCGTCAACAAAGACAACACCAGAGATGACCTCGGCGAGACGTTCATGTCCGGTGATGCGGCGCCAGGACTTCTCTGCCTCAAGACCTAGCTGGTAGAGCATCGAAAGGGCGGAGGCTCGGGAGAAAGCTCCCTTGACCTTGACCGTTCTGTGACGCACCATAGAGAACGTCGATTCAACGGGGTTCGAGGTCCGCAAGTGCACCCAGTGCTCAGCTGGGAAGTCATAGAAGGCAAGCAGCGCATCTTCGTCCTTGGTGAGACAGTGAACTGCCTTTTGGTACTTGGCCTCGTACTTGGTGACAAAGGTTTTAGTCGCGGCCTTAGCGTCGTCTCTCGTGGAAGACCTCCAGATCTCGTGGATGTCGTCTTTGACCTTTGTGCGTTGGGATCTCGGCAGGTAGTTCAAGACATTGGCGGTCTTATGGAACCAGCAGCGCTGATGCTTGGTCGCGGGGTAGATCTCGCCAAGGGCAGCCCAGAACCCGAGGGCACCATCTCCGATGGCGAGCAAGGGTGCGTTCATTCCCCTTGCCTTCAGATCTACGAGCACCTCCCTCCAGGACTGGGTCGACTCACGGGTCCCGTCCTCTAAGGCGAGAAGGTGTTTGCTCCCCTGGTCATCGACACCGATAACGACGAGCACGCAGAGCTTGGAGTGATCCCCCCTGATCTCCTGGTAGACCCCGTCGGCATAGAGGTAGGAGATGGTGTCCCCCGAGAGGTCACGCTTGCGCCACTCGTCAAACTTGGCCTTCCACTCGCCCTTGAGGGATGAGACGACACTCGGTGTGAGCTTCTTGGCGCCATCACCGAGGACAACCTCGAGGACACCCGCCATGTCGCGTTCTGACACCCCCTTCAGGTACGCATAGCTCACCCAGGCATCAATCGATCGAGAGCGTCGTAGATACGGTGGAATGAGCTTGGAGGAGAAGTTGATCGGTCCACCGTCTCTGGCACGGATGCGAGGTACCTCGACCTTGACATCACCAATTGCGGTGGTGAGGGAGCGCTCTGGCAGGTAGCCATTGCGTACGACGTCTCTTCCCTCGCCTTTGAGCGCGTTGAGGGTCTCTGTCACCTCGCACTCAAGTGCGGCTGCGATCAAGTCCTTGGCGTGGCGCCGCAAGAGTTCGGTGATGGCATCTGTGACCTCAGAGCTTGCCTTGTGCGAGAAGTCAGGAGTTATCATGGTCATTGGGATTTCCTTTCTGATTGTTGTTTTTTCTTACTGACATTCCAGTAGGAAATCCCACCCAACCAGGCCCTCACCTCAAACCTTTTCCTCCGAGCTCATCAGTGCCCCAAACACAACTTTTCCGGATACCTCGTCGTTGTGCTTGGTGGTGCAGTAGACGTTGTGGACGTTGTAGCAGTTGTTGTAGACATCGTTGGCTGAGAGGTGGTTGTCTGAGTTGTCTTAGTGGTTGTAGTTGAAGACGACAAAGTGGCAGTGGTTCCACAAGAGCTAAGAACTACTGCTCCAAGTATCACAACAACCAGTGAGGAACTAAAGTGCTTTGGAAGTCTCATAGACGTTACTGTCTCCTTTGGTTCTTTTAGCTTTTGAGATCATGTCAGTTAGTGTTCAAGGTGTAGATAGAGTGGACTCCATCTA
>JAJYGA010000042.1 GCA_021785255.1 Actinomycetes bacterium | reverse complement strand
AAGAGTTCGCAGCTGAAGCCTGTCGAATGATGCGCGATAGGTTCTTAGCTGTTGAGGTGTGGGAAACCCTTGGCTTTGATGTCGAGGCATGCACAAAGTTTGTTGTCGAATCTGAGTCACAAAGTCAGTTTCGCTCATTTCTCTTCATGAGAATCGTGCCTATTTTGAAAGACATCGGACTTTGGGGACCGAAGATGAGACATGCATTCGAACAGATGGGTGTAATTGGGTTCGCTAACACTGATCTTGACGCCATGATGGCAGAAGACGAAACTATCGCCGATGAGATAGACGCCCAAAGACGCCGTGAAGTAGCTAAGGTCATCGCTCTCGGAGAGTCAGAAGAAGGCCCAAACCATCTCTAGAGACAAGCATAACTAACTCAAGGTCGGCAAAATCAAATACTTAGAGTGACTAAGTTAACACAGACAATGTGCTAGAGCCGTACCTTCAAGAACCTAAAAGCCGGTTGGTAAGAGCAGATAAAGCAAGAACAGCATCTATAGACACTTGAAAATAAGTCGCTACCGAAGCCGCTAGGCCTAATAGCAGCACTAACTTCTTCTTAAAGAATACCACATATAGTGACGATACTTACAAGGTGAAGACGCTTGAGCGAGTCCTATTATGTCGCAATACGATAAGAGACGACAGTGGATTTACCCTCATATCGGTTATTATCGCATTTTCCATGTTCGTAGCCGTTCTAGCTCCGGCGGCAGCACTTATGCAAAGAGCCTCTTTGGTCTCCGGAAACGTCCAGAGTCGAGTCATAGCCGCCAACCTTGCTACTCAAGAACTGGAGATCGTTCGATCTCAGGCAACCTACGCTTTTTCCACTCTCGTTACTAACTACCTCGGATCGACCACTACCACTATCTACATATCAGGTGTCCCTTATAAAGTTACCCAAGAACTCCAGTGGACGCCAGGTGCATATGCTCCTGGAGGGTGTGGGAGCTCTGCAAACGGTAGTGCGAACCTACAGCCAGTCCTGCTCGCTACTGAATCGGTAACGTGGTCCGCAATGTACAGTGGCGAAGCTCCCGTCACCGAGTCGTCTACGTTCACACCACCCATTGGAAGTTACTCCGCCACAAGCGGTAATATATCTATTCAGGTACTGGGAGCACAAGGTCAAGCTCAACCAAACGTACCAGTAACTGTTAGTAGTTCTGGAGGTAGTACTCCTTATAGTCAAAGTATCAATACAGACTCATCTGGTTGTGCATTTTTTCCGTTCCTCGCAACTGGAAACTACCAAGTATCGCTCTCCACACCAGTTCTTGGAGAGACCTATGTTTCTCCAACGGGCGTCACTACTCCATCTACGACACTAGGCGTAGTATCGTCACAGACCACTGACTACCAGTTCTACTACGACCAGGCAGCTACGATCACACTTCCAGCAGCAGCTCCGAACTACTCGATCCCCCCTCAAGAGGGTCTTACACTTGCAAACTCTCAAATGGCAGGGCTTGGCACCGAGATAACTAATCCAATACCATCTGGATCCCCTAGCCAAATATCCGACCTATTTCCATTCGCCTCTGGTGACTATGTATGGTTAGGTACCTGTTACTCTTATCAAGGCGGCACCCAAAGCTTCACCACGCTTTCTCCTACACCGTTATACCCTGGTCAAACCTCAACTGCCACTCTTGGATACGCACCTTACTCAATCGAGGCGACCTACAACGGGCAACAGGTTGCTGGAGCACAAGTAACAGTAACGATGATCGACCCAACCTCTACCTCAACTCCTCAATACAATCAAAACTGTACTGGACCATCGCCGCCATACGACATTCAGGTAGTCTCGTCCACGACGTCGACTTCTCCCTCTCTTGTCTACCTGCCCCTCGGTACTCTCTCATTTACAGCTTCCGCAACGATCAACGGAAGCCTCGTCCAAGGCGTCTATCCCCCAAGTGGTTCGAGTCCTGATTACGTCTCGACCGCATCAGGGACTGGAGGTAGCGTTGTCATTCCCCTTAGCTAACGTCAAAAGCACCGTTAGGCAAGAGAGCGGATTTACCCTGTTGGAGCTCACGATTGCAATGGGGATTTTCTCAATGCTGGCGATGTTGATAATGTACACATTGAACGGTTTCGTTACATTGCAGAACCAAACTTTGAACAGATTCTATGCAACTTCTTCTGCCCAAAACATCATAGATCAGCTGTCAAAAGATATTCGCACAGCTGTGACTCCAACAGGTTTAGCTGGGCAGACGACGCCCTTTGTTTCGGCTTCACCAACCTCTTTAACGTTTTACGCCAACCTAGGCGGTGCATCTCCCACTGAGATTCATGCGTATGCATCTCCAATCCCCGGGAACGCCACATGTCCATGTCAATTTCATGAAGACGTCTACCAAGGTGGGACCTGGGTTCCAAGAGTCGACGGAGGTTATGTAGTGGGACTTGCCGTCTTTAGTTACTTTAGCGCCCCGACAACATCCCAGCCTCAGCCCACGATTGTTTCAATCGCTTCGACAGGAACAACAAGTCAAACAACTCTATCTCAGATTGCAGAGATCGGACTAAACGTCTCAACATCCATCAACCCAAACAGCCCACTAACCACAGTCGATTCTCTAATAGAGATCAGAAACGTTGCCTTCAACCCTGCCACTACCTCGTAGAGAAAAGAGTCACGCCCGCCATGAAAGTTAATGTCAAGACAGTAAGTAAGGTGATAAGAGGACGTCTAGGTGACGCTCGAGGTGACGCCGTCGTTTTAGTCATCCTTGCAATAATGCTTATGACTCTCATACCGGTTGCCCTCTTTACGACTTCGGTCGCCCAACTTCCCATTGCTCAAGGCGAGCAGGACTATCAGAGAGCACTTGCAGCTGCAGAAGCTGGCGTTGCCGACTACATAA
>JAJYGA010000145.1 GCA_021785255.1 Actinomycetes bacterium | reverse complement strand
AGTCACTGCAATTTTGGCTGAATCCACACGGTTTTGTTGTCCACACCCGATCCCAACTGCTTTTTTGTCTTTCACAACCACTATCGCGTTCGAAGAAGTCGCTGCACACACCTTCCAGGCAACTTCAAGATCTTCAAGCTCATGCCTTGAAAGTGGCCGTTCGGTCACGCTGCTTAATCGTTCTATTGGCTCCACAACATCTATCTCTTGCACAAGCAGCGCCCCACTCACGGTTCTCACGCTCCATCTCTGCGACTTCGGTTTTGTCAGCACAACCACTCGTGTATTTTTTCGTTTGGAAGAAAGTGTAACCAAAGCTTCCTCACTAAAACTGGGGGCTATCAATACGTCAGCTTTTGGTCGTGCCAAGATAGCCTCGGCAACCTCTTGATCCACCTCATCAGCAAACGCTACCACCCCACCAAAAGCCGAGATTGGATCACAGTCAAAAGCCTTCACATAGGCATCGCAAAGAGAGTCACCCAACGCCACACCACAGGGGTTAGCGTGTTTTACGATTACCACGGAGTTGGGGGTCTTAAAACTGTTTACTAAGTTCCAAGCAGCGTCCGCGTCGAAGATGTTCAGGTAAGACGGCTCCGGACCTAACAGCCACTTAGGATCATTCCAAAACGAATCTCCTGTTCCCTGGTAAAGAAAACCTCGTTGATGAGGATTCTCACCATATTTCAACTCCTTTTGAAAACTAAACGCCAGGTCGGTCGCTGTGGGTCGGTCGACATGAGAATCATCCAGCCAAGAAGCCACCAGATGGTCATAGTCAGATGTGTGAGCGAAGACCTTTTTTGCTAGCTCCTTACGAGTTTTATGTGAAACCGCTCCAGTCATCCTCAACTCTTCCAAGATAGCTCCGTAGTCTCTCGGATCGACTACTGCACTAACCCATGCAAAGTTTTTCGCGGCTGCTCGCAGCATCGCCGGCCCTCCAATATCGATCAGTTCTACAGAGGGATTGGAGGAAAATGCGTATAAGTTACAAACGACTATATCGATCGGTTCGACTTCAAGAAACTTTAGGTCTTCCATATGGGCCTCTTTACCCCTATCAGCCAAGATAGCTCCATGAATCTTTGGATGTAGTGTTTTGACCCTTCCATCAAGTAGCTCTACAAAACCTGTCAGTTCCTCGATCTGGATATGATCAACGCGATTACTTTTCAGTTCTGCTGAACTGCCACCACTAGCGATGATCTCAACCCCTAAGTCTCGTAAACCTGTCGCAAACTCAGCCAAACCAGTCTTGTCATACACAGAAATCAAAGCCCTCATTGCCAAACTCCCTCATCTACTAGAGCTAAATCAAACCAGAACTGCTTGGGATCGATATCTTTCTCGCCCAATTCACTCAAAAACTTCAAATACGAGGAGATTACAGCAGGATAGAGGCGCCGCTCAACCGACTTGATTCGTTCATGAAGCAGCTGTTCGTCATCGTCTTTCATGATCGGTACGGAGACTTGTGCAAGAATGGGACCATCGTCGACTATCTCCGTAGCGAGATGTACTGTACATCCAGTTATTTTCACACCGTACTCTAACGCCATCCTTACTGAGTGCCATCCAGGGAAAGCTGGCAGTAACGATGGATGCGTATTTAGGACTCTATTACCAAAATCTTCATACAGTACGGAAGACAAGATAGTTCCGAATCCGGCCATTGCAACAACGTCGACTCTAAGATCTTTCAACGTCTGAAGCAAACGCAACGTATATTCGCCACGATCAAAGTTTGCAGAAAAATCCTCTCGCTTTACTAGCAAAGTCTCCACAGCGTTGTCTTTAGCCACGTCCAAGGCTCGACATGGACGATCAGCAATGACTGCAACTACTCCGACGCAGTTGGTAAGTATTGACTCCAAGATAGTTCCTGAACCTGAAGCGAAGATGGCTAAATTCACAACAACAGGATAATTGAAAGAGCGACAAAGGTGGCGGCTTTGGTGACTTATGGGTGAAACATTACCCCGCTAAAGTGTATTCCATGCCACGACAACTCCTCACTTGGTCAGACACCATAAAGGGAACCTACCCTCAAAGACTGCCAGAACCACTTCACAAAACAGCCATGACCTATAGTTATCTACATCAAGTAAACATGGACTCACTAAACCAAGTAATCGAAAATGCGGAGCTTAGAGCCCGACTTTCAGCGAAGCTTTCCAAGACCTACAGCGACGACGACCAAGATAGTTTCAAAACCCCGACCGCGTCTGTTCTAATACCTATGCTGCTACCCTCATCTAGCCTTTTGCCGTTAGGAGAAATTAAGATCCTCCTCACAAAGAGAACAGCAAATCTATCGAGCCATAAAGGCGAGTTGGTTTTCCCAGGAGGAAGACTAGAACCAGGTGAGACCTACGCCGAGGCCGCCATCAGAGAGACCGGTGAGGAAGTCGGCCTACGCTCTGTCACAGTACTAGGCACCTTGGGCTCACACACGACAGTGCAAAACACCTCTTTTGTCGCTGTAGTTGGTGTAGTAGAAGACATTGAAAATCTGTCTCCTTCAGTCTCCGAAGTTGAAAAGGTTCTCTTGCCATCAGTTGCTCAACTCATAAGTGCCGAGAACTACCACGAAGAGCAATGGCACTTCGCAAAAAATGTTACACGCTCGATGCATTTCTTTGAGGTCGCTGACGAACTCTGCTGGGGCGCCACAGCATCACTCCTTGCTCAATTCCTCGAACTCTTGCTTCATCTTTAAGCATTCAACCACAACAATGATCAAGAGTACCTGGTAGAAATGTCGTGAGAATAATCAGTCTCCTCACTTTCGGCTGATCTAAAGTGCTCTGACCAGATCTAAAGAGTCGCAACTGGCACCCTAAGTAAGCGTACTCACGCAAGAATTTCTCTCAAATAAGCATGCTCACTTAGGGAGTACCTTGTCT
>JAJYGA010000052.1 GCA_021785255.1 Actinomycetes bacterium | reverse complement strand
GGTGGACCCGATGGACCCGACCCCAGTTTTCTGCATTGGCTGTGGCCAATCCTGTGGTTTGTGCTAAAAACTGGAGTCTTCGCATTCATATACGTGTGGCTTCGTGCTGCTTTGCCTAGGCTTCGTTACGATCAGTTGATGGATCTCGGCTGGAAGGTGTTGATACCCTTATCGCTGGGTTGGCTTTTGGTCATAGCGGGGATGCAAATCTCGAGAATTGTCGGCTTTGGGATGCTTGTTGCGTTGGTCATAGGAGCTGCGCTCCTTTATAGAGCGTTCTCTGTCGGCAAGCAGAGTTGGAGCGCTGCGCCATCGCTAAGGGATGGAACAGCAAGGGTTAACGTCCCGGATCAGCCCAAGTTCGGCGACACCAGAGTAAGTGGTGGAACAAGAGTTGTTACAAGAATATCTGCAGAGGGCGTCGCCCGAGGTGATGAGGAGGATGCAAATGGGCGTTCTTGATGGATTGAAAGGATTCCGCCTTACATTTAAACAGATCGTCGAACCTCGAGTAACTAAGCAATACCCCGAGGAAAAAAGAGAGAAGCCACCGCGCTTTCATGGACGTCATGTCCTTAATCGATATGAAGACGGCACTGAAAAGTGTATAGGTTGTGAGCTGTGTGCAGCAGTTTGTCCGGTGCGCTGCATATATGTCAGAGGTAAAGACAATCCCGTTGATGCCCCCGTTTCTCCCGGTGAACGCTATGGATTTGTGTATGAAATCAACTTCTTACGTTGCATCCATTGTGACCTTTGCGTTGAAGCGTGTCCCACTGAGGCGATAACTGAGTCCAAGATGTTTGAGTTTTCTTTTACCAACAGAGATGATGCAATATACACCAAGAAAGAACTCCTTGTCGACGAGGAAGGAATGCCTCAACACCTTAGCTGGGAGGACTGGAGAGAAGGAGAGGACGAGATGACATCAGCTTGGATGCGAGCTACATCGCCCCAGGGCAATCCTGACTTTGAAGGCATCGTTTCTTGGTCGGGTGAACTGGGTTACGGTACGCGACCACCTGAGGTGGGGCAAAATCATGAAACCGAGGCTGACGAACGGAATCACTTCGCTCTACGCGAGGTCGCGGCATCAAAGATATTGAAACGATTTGGAGGAGAGGTACGTTAGTGATTGCAACGATAACTACCCCCGATCTCGTAACCTTTATTGCAGCAGCGCTGGCGGCGTTGGTGGGAGCAATTGGGGTAGTTACTCTAAGACATCCCATTCACGCAGCTCTAATGCTTGTGATGACTTTCTTTGCTATAGCTGTTTTGTTTGTTGAACAGGGTGCTCAGTTCTTGGCGGCAGTTCAAGTCATTGTCTATGCAGGTGCAATTGTTGTCTTGTTTCTGTTTGTCATCATGTTGCTCGGCGTTGACAAAAGGGATGCCATAGTACCAAAAGACACGGTCTCTTGGCAGCTTCCTCTCGGACTTTTGGTGGCTGTCGCTATCTTGATCGAACTATCGGTTCTGACCAAGGGGGTGTGGGCTACCGGTACCCATTCCGTAACATCTTCAATAAATGGGGTTTCCAACATTGCAGTTTTAGCTCGAGCTGTGTTTAGCACTTACCTTTTGCCTTTTGAGGCTACCTCGGTGCTTTTGATCATTGCGGTGCTGGGAGCGGTCGTGCTCGCCAGGATTCCGAGAGCATCTACTGAAGAGGAAATAGCTTTAGAGAAGGAGTCAGACGTGAAGGAGGAGGTTGAACAAAAGTGAGTGTCCCTGGAAGTTGGTACCTTATTTTGGCGGCAACGCTTTTCGGAGTAGGTGCATTTGGTCTTTTGGTGAGACGCAACATCTTGATCATGTTCATGTGTTTGGAGCTGATGTTGAATGCCGTGAATCTAACCCTCGTCACTTACTCCAGAATGCTCAATGATATCGCTGGTCAGGTGAGTGTATTTTTTGTTCTGGTTGTGGCAGCAGCCGAAGTAGTGGTGGGCCTTGGGCTGATTGTATCTATTTTCAGAGGCAAACGGCAGGTCACAGCCGATGATCTTCACATTTTGAGAGGATGATATGTTGAGCTTTCTGCCTTACGTAGTTGGCCTACCGTTGCTAGGTTTTTTTGTACTTTTGTTTTTAGGTCGACGCCTTGGTCGCCCAGCGGCTGGCATTGTCGGTTCTGTGGCAGTTGGGTTAGCTTTCGCGGGATCGCTCTTTGTGTACAGTGGTCTTGTATCGCGTCCGGCAAACCAACGCATATACGTTGATCGTCTTTTCAGTTGGTTTCACTCTGGTTCTTTACACGTCAATGTCTCTTTGTATCTCGATCCTTTGTCGATGACAATGGTGTTGTTTGTGACAGGCGTGGCGTTTTTAATTCATATCTATTCGATTGGTTACATGGGGCATGACGAGAGATTCCATCAATTTTTTGTGTATTTGAATCTCTTTGTGTTTTCCATGCTGATCCTGGTGGTAGGTGGATCCCTCCCTCTTACGTTTCTCGGCTGGGAGGGCGTTGGTACCTGTTCGTACTTTCTCATAGCCTTTTGGTTTGAAAGGCCGGCGGCCGCAAGCGCGGGAAAGAAAGCTTTCATAGTCAACCGAATCGGTGATGCAGGCTTCCTGTTAGGGTCGTTCATGGTCTATAAGTACTTTGGATCCCTGAGTTACAGCCATATATTTTCTCAGTCTTCTGGAGTGTCACACGAGGTCGCGACCTGGATATCTTTACTATTCTTCGTGGCTGCAATTGGTAAGTCGGCGCAGATACCGCTGTTTGTCTGGTTGGTGGATGCGATGGAGGGCCCAACTCCAGTGTCTGCTCTAATTCATGCGGCGACGATGGTGACAGCTGGGGTGTTCCTCATGGCTCGCCTTAATCCATTCCTCGCACTTTCGCAGACCTCTTCAATGGTGATTGCTATTGTTGGCGTGGCAACGGCTCTACTTGGAGCAACGGCAGCTACTTCGCAAAATGACATTAAAAAGGTGCTTGCTTACTCTACAGTTTCACAGCTGGGATTCATGTTCTTAGGGATAGGCACGGGAGCATATGTTGCAGCAATTTTCTTGATGGTGACACACGCATTTTATAAGGCCCTTTTATTCCTTGGTGCAGGGTCAGTCATCCATGGTATGGGGGATGAGCAGAATCTTAAAAAGATGGGGGCTCTTCGGCGATTCATGCCCATAACCTCGGTAACGTTCATTGTCGGTTGGTTGTCTATCGCTGGCGTTCCACCATTCTCTGGGTTTTGGTCAAAAGGCGATGTCTTGGACTCGGCGTTTGTCAAAAGTCCGATACTTTGGATCTTTGGAATCGTAGCTGCACTCCTGACCGCTTACTACATGGGACGGGAGACTTACCTAGCGTTTTATGGCCCTTCTCGATGGAGTGATCCGATAAAACCCTCGGCTCACCCTCACGAATCTCCCGGGGTAATGACCTATCCATTGATCGTCTTAGCAGTTCTAGCCCTTTTGGGAGGAGCTCTCAATCTACCCTTTGGTTCTAAGATCGCGTTTCTTAGTAATTGGCTGGCTCCTGTGTTTGCATCGGCGCCATCGGCACCGCAGGTGTCGTCCTCTTTGGAAGTAATTCTTGGTGTTGTGGACGCGGTGGTTGCATTAACGGGTGTCGGATTGGCGATAAGTTTATGGCGTTCAAGATGGGACCAGCCGGCTCTTGAACCGAAAACGCTTCAAAAAGCGTACTATGTCGACGCAGCGTATGATGCTGCTGTGGCTGTGCCGGGGACTTGGATAGCAAGAGAATCCAATCAAGTGATAGATCCAAAGGTGATCGATGGTGCTGTTAAGACTCTGACGGACTTGGTGTCTAATACCGGCAAGCTCACTAGACGCTTGCAGAATGGATATGTTCGATCGTACGCCTTAGCAGTTTCATTTGGAGTCGTAGTATTACTCGGTTACATGCTAACCAGAGCGAGTAGTTAGGAAGCTAACAGAGTGAGAACCCATGTTTATTGTCATTTACGAAGTAGATTAGGAGGACTTTAGGTGTTTCCGTATCTAGAGACCCTAGTATTTTTGCCTGGTGTGATAGGGGTAGTTATTTTTTTCTTCCCCAGTGAGTTCCCCAAGCGCTACTACAAAGGATTAGGCGTAGCGGTGTCGTTGGTTGAGCTGGTTGTGGCGGCGGCAATGCTGGTTCAGTTTAAAACTGGAGTCGGCGGATATCAGATGGTGTCGACGTATCATTGGATCCCGACTTTTGGGATTGCCTGGTCGCTAGGGGTAGATGGCATATCTCTGTTTCTTGTTGTCCTTAGTGCTATTTTATTTCCGATAGCGATCTTTGGGTCTAAAGAGACCAAAGATCCCAAGTCCTTTATTGCGTGGATGCTAATTTTAGAGACCGCCTGCGTTGGTAGCTTTTTGGTACTTGATCTTTTCGATTTCTTCTTGATGTTTGAACTGACTTTGATTCCAACTTATTTTTTGATGTCCAATTGGGGTTTCTCGCTCGGGGGTCGTGCGGCAGTTAAATTCTTTGTCTATACGTTCTTGGGTTCCGCCTTTCTGCTTATTGGGATATTAGCTCTTGTGTTTATTCACGACGGTGGAACCGGACAAGTGACATTTTCCATAGTTGCCTTAGCACATACGCAAATGTCTTCGACAGCGGGAAGACTGATTTTCTTGGCGTTCAGCATTGCATTTTTGATCAAGGCGCCAGTATTCCCCTTTCATACTTGGTCTCCTGATGCATACTCCCAATCGCCCATTACTGCTGCCATAGTTCTTGGCGGTGTCATGGCAAAACTGGGAACCTATGGCATCATACGATTTGATTTTCAACTCTTTCCCCAAGCATCAAGGTCTCTTGGTTGGCTGATTCTAACCCTGGCAGTGGCGGGCATTGTCTATGGAGCTGTTACTGCTGCTGGGGAAAGTCATCTTTCACGCCTAGTGGCATACTCTTCTCTATCTCATATGGGATTTATCGTGTTGGGGTTGTTTGCTTTTACTCAGATCGGCCTTTCAGGCGCAGTGCTTCAAATGTTTAACCATGGCATATACACAGCAGCACTGTTCTTGTTGTTGGGGATGATCTATGCCCGCAGAAAAACTTTGGATACGTCAAAGCTGGCTGGGATTCAAAGTAAGGCACCGATCATGGCGGGAATCTTTACTGTGGTCATGCTCGCGTCAATTGGACTACCAGGTTTGAATGGATTCGTGGGAGAGTTTATGATACTTCTTGGGACTTTCATCACCCATAGGTGGTGGGCGGTGATTGGAGTTAGCGGAGTTATCCTTTCTGCGGTATACATGCTCTGGGCCTACCAAAAGGTTTTTCACAGACGAGATCCAGAACAGCGGAGCTTTAAAGATCTCTCGATTCGCGAGATAGCGACGCTGGTGCCTTTGGTGATTTTGATAGTCGGCATAGGGATCTTCCCTAACGTTCTTCTTAGCCGCATAAATCCATCTGTCCATAAGGTGTTGTCGAATAGCACGACCCAAAGTATTGTCTATCATTCGTCGTTAGGAAAGGTGGCAGGACGATGATGTACCTGTTCGCAACTGTTCTCAATGGGTCGCCGATAAAGTTTCCGCAGATCTCTTATGTCTCGATTTTGCCAGAGATTATCCTTATTGGCGTGGCAGCGACCATTATGCTCTTGGTTGCGCTGATTGGACGAACGCGTGCGACTTATGGTTACACGGGTCTAGGTGTGGCGGCAGCGCTCATAAGTGGTGTTTGGAGTTACCATTTGAACCAGAGTGTAACTAGCCACGGTGCAAGATCGGTGATAGGTGGGGCACTGGCCGTCGATGGCTTCTCAACCTTTTTTATGATCCTAACTTCTTTGGGATTGATAGTAACTCTTTTGGTAGCTGAGGCTTATCTTTACAAGGTGGCGGCAAGGGGTCCGGAGTTTGTTGCCTTGACGCTTTTGTCAGCGTCGGGAGCTATGTTAATGGAGTCTGCTTACGATCTACTTGTACTGTTCATTGGTTTAGAGATACTCTCGATCTCTTTGTACGTGATGGTGGCCTTCACTACTTCGAGAAAACTATCCAAAGAAAGTGCCTTCAAGTACTTTATCCTTGGTGGTTTTGCATCTGCCTTGTTTTTGTATGGACTAGCACTCACTTACGGTGCCACCGGATCCACAAATCTAGCGAAGATCGCCCTATTCTTATCGAACAATACTTTGACGTCAAATGGAGTCCTGCTTGCAGGAATGGTGCTAATACTAGCTGGGCTGGGATTCAAAGTGGCATTGGTGCCATTTCAATTCTGGACACCCGACGTATATCAAGGAGCACCTACGACGGTGACAGGCTACATGTCCGGTGTGGTGAAGGCTGCGGGTTTCGCTGCACTTCTACGAGTGTTTTTTGTTGCGTTCGAGACTTTACGTGCAGACTGGCAACCTGTTCTTCTGGTTGTTTCGGTGTTGACTCTTTTAGTCGGGGCTGTTCTTGCCGTCGTGCAAAAGGACGTAAAACGAACACTGGCGTACTCTTCGATAAATCATGCTGGGTTCATACTTTTGGGACTCTATGTAGCTACTGCGGCATCTATCGGGGACTCCCTTTACTACCTATTTGCTTATACGGTAATGTCATCGGGAACCTTTGCAGTGATCTCTATGATAGCCCATCTTGAAGATAGAACAGAGATGAGTCTTTCGCTCACCGATCTTAAAGGCTTGAGCAGTAAGTATCCAAAGGTTGCTCTTTCCCTTGCGATACTTCTTCTTGCACAAGCCGGAGCGCCATTCACGATAGGATTTCTTGCAAAGTTCTCCGTGCTCTCTGCGGTAATCCAAGCTCACCACTATGCGTTGGGTGTTTTGGCAATGCTTTCTGTGGTGATCGCAGCAGTGCTGTACCTTCGTATTACGTTATCTATGTACAGTCCTGTCGTAGAGAAACGAGACGTAAGCGACGAAGAACTGGTTCAGGCCGTTTCTCTTGGTGCTGTGGCGGTTGAAGTGGAAGAAGAGACACAGGTTAAGGTGAAGTCAAAGATTCCACTGCCAGCCGGAATTGCTGTTTTCATTGCCTTGGCGATTACTATTGGCTTGGCTCTTGACGCGAACCCGTTGGTGCATTTTGCTGCCCAGGCTACCTTACTTAAGTAAAACATCATCGCTGAAGAGTCTGATCGGGTGGAATCTGCATCAGAGTTTTTTGTATTTGACCGTTGATGAATAGATCTGTGCATGAGTTCTGAGGACGGTTCGGGAATCATAGGCGAAGATGATGCTAACGGGGGGAAACGAGAAAAAGTTGGTTTTGCCTATCTTGTGCTAGCTCCGTTCTTGGTTGGAACAGGCGTAGAGGCTTCTTCTTATTTGAATCACTTTCCTGTATTTTTGAGCCAAGGACTTCGTTACGGCGTGGGGGCCGTTATTTTGCTCTTCATTTCTCGAAGGCGACTAGGAAAACTTAGCCTATTGGGACTGCGTGACTGGCTGCTCGTTGGTCTGTTGAGCCTCACCGGCCTCTACGGATTTTCAGTTGCAATGGTGGAGGCGGTGCGATCAAGTTCTCCAACGGCCGTGGGTATAGTCATAGGGTGTGCTCCGATCCTCATTGCACTTATTTCAGAGGCATTCAACAGAAGACTGCCGTCTAAAAATGTGCTTTTTGGAGCGATCGTCGTGACCGCTTCTACAGCAGTGGTCCAGGGTTTCGGTCAATTTCATTTTCAAGGTCTTTTGTGGTCTCTTCTCGCTCTTGTTTGTGACTCTCTCTACTCTGTTTTATCCGCGCCTCTGGTGGTGAAAGTTGGCCCTAGTCCATTGGCTTTTATTACTAATATCATCGCCGCGTTGACGTTAATTCTCACTCAGCTTCTTTTTTACCCCATAGCCTTGATATCGTGGACGCTGCAGGATGTCCTTGCGATTTCTTATCTTGGAGTCTTCGTGTCTGCTGTGGCATTCATCTACTGGTATAAAGGCATAACCAAAGTACCGGTCCATGTCGCTGGGCTCTTTGTGGGATTCATCCCGATAGGGTCTTTCCTTTCTCAAGCCATCATGGGTGTGAGGACCGTGTCACAAGCTGAAGTGCTCGGGACAGTTGGAGTAATCATTGGAATTGCTTTGGGGGTTTTACCCAAGCCAGATCATCCTCGATCTGCGAGATGTTCTTAGCTCAGGTGAACTCTTACGGTGCGATCTCCACGATAGCCTCGATCTCCACACTGCTTCTTAGTGGTAAAGCGGCGACGCCGACAGCGGAACGTGCGTGCTTACCAAGATCACCAAATACCTCGACGAGAAAGTCGGAGGCACCATTTATAACTTGAGGTTGACTAGTAAAAGTAGGAGCGCTGGCTACGAACCCGGTTATCTTGATCCAACGGCGGATCTTTGTTAAGGATCCCAGGTCCGCATGTAAGCGGGCTATGAGGTTAATGGCACATAGCTTCGCAGCGGCGGCCGCCTCTTCTAACGATACGTCCACACCGACGATGCCCGGAGCTAGAAGTGTTCCGGTTTGGTCGGTGGGCAGTGCTCCTGATAGATAGGCAAGGTTGCCATGTATCAACATGGGCAGGTAAGAACCCTTTGGTGCGGCTGGTTGGGGGAGTTCAACATCTAGAGACTTTAATACTTCATAAGGATCGTTCGTCACAGCTTTCAAACTACTATCTACGGGCTGGTTCTGTGCGCTTCTGCAAGATAATTATTACGTGCACTTTATATATGGGTAGTTCGATGCAAACATAAACCCATAATCTGATCTAGTGAGTGAGAAGGCGACCCAGAATCGGAATATCCCACAGAGACTCAGCCTTAGCTACGGCAAAGGCGACATTAGGGATGTCCTCTAAGTTGTCGTATACGAGATATCGTGCAGTCCACATAGGGTTGAACTTGGAGTTGAACCTCCAAAGCGATTCTATCTGCATAGAGTCAGAAAGCTTGCCGAGCGCCCACCGCTCAACTTTTTGTGAAATTCCATCGCCGCGTTCGCCAGCAAGGGTAGCTCGAAGGGCCGCGAAATTGAGACTTAAGTACCGGACTTGTGTGGTGGCAAGTTGTGCGAGAGTTTCGACGATGAGAAGATCCATCATGCCATTGGGGTGATCCCCTATCTCTCGTCTCATTAGATCCAAAGAGTAACCCTGACATCCGTTTGTGGGCACCCACTGACAAAAACCAACTATCCGACCATCTTGAGCACGGCACAGACTCAGGAGGAGGTCGTCCCGGTCGTCAAAGATTCTGCCTAGCGTCATCGAAAAGCCTCTCTCCATACCACCTCTTCTGGATTCGCTCAGCACCCGTGCCACGTCTTTACGGTCCTCGTCATCAAGGTCTGTGGCTCTTGCTACTTGAACTGAGTATCCGTACTTTTTCATTCGATTGACGGCCTGGCGTAGTGATTTGTTGGTTTTGCCTTCAAGAGACATCTCTCCTACTTGGACTAGAGCCTCATCACCTATATAGTATGGATGTAGCCCTAGCTTGTGATAAGTCCCAATCCACTCTTCAGCGGCGCCTAAAATAGCGACAGAGAGGCCTCTCTTTTTCATTTCCTTGACAAACTCTTCAAATACGATCTCTCGTACTCCCTTAGGGCCTACCGGGTCAGGCGAGATGACGCACGTCGAGCCGAAGATAGCATAGGCAATCAAAGTCGATTTCGAAGTGAAATGAGTTTTGTCGTCTCGAAGTGCAAAGTAGTCGAGAGTTCCTGTCCCATAAGACCGTACTATCTCATAAGGATCGCTGGTTGAGTTTGAATCAAAGAAGTCATGAGCTATCGAGGAAACAAGGGGATTAAATACTGTGTAGGCGATTACACCGAAGGTTGTCATACCTGCGATGGCAAGAGCGGGTGTGACTAACCTGCTCAGATCGGGATCTATTTGGATCGAAGAGATTCCTATCATGCGTTCAAGCGTTGCAGCGACTGCAGTCCCGATGGGTAGAAAATGTTTCTTTGCAACCAAGTAGAAGCCCTCTATAGCCAGGTTGCCAGCAAGAGAGACCATTACAAGGAGCATTCCTGCACGAATTATGCGCCCCTGTTCTTGATCGGGAGTGGCTTGAAATGCTCGTCTATTTGCTAACAGGTATGCGCCAGCTAATGCCAGGAGTAACGACTCTTCGATGTCACCTCCTTTGACTAGGTTTGAAACGACACCAGCGAGGGTGCTGACAAGCGTGAGGATCCAGGCGCGACGCGACCCTTTTCTGACTCCATTGGCCAGAGCCAATGTAGCCACACCCAAAATGGCGGTAATAGAGTTTGCGTACCCAGTTACGAAAGAAGGGAAAAGCTCTAACAATATATGCATTCGTGCTCGAAGAGGTGGCGTGAAGGCTGAAAGCAACTCCAGAAATCCAATAGCTGTAAGTGATATGTAAGCGACTCTTCTAGCTCTAAATGACTCTTTCCGGGTTCCGCTACCTATCTCGGGGAAGTCCTTCCCGCGCGGGAAGTTTGCTAGTACCTCCGTTGCCATAGGGGTGATCAGAGCGGGTTTCAAAAGTACCTTCCAATGCCAAGGTATCTCAAACTCAACAGGAGTTCGCAGTAGCTTTACGTATGCCTCGGATCCGGAGGTTATTTCAATCCACGAGCATACTCCTACCTCTAAGAAAGTATCGGGAAGGCCAAAGCGAGTGCGGAAGCGCCGCAGCACTGAGGTGACGGCTCCAGGACTTGCTATAAAAAGGTTGTCATTGACGTTTAGGAGCGAGGGCAAGAGTCCATTGGATTCTACGGCCCCAAGATCTCCTCGATTTGTAAGATTTGTGGCGTCTTGGTGAGCCGAGTCTTTGTTGCCGGACAATACAGCGCTTGTAGCTCTTTCTAAAGACCTGAACATGCGCTTTGCAAATAAGAGGTAAAGCCCTGAGATAATGAGAGCGTCTATTACTGTATTGGCTCCTACCGTGACTAGCTGGTGGTTGATCAATACATCGTGTGTTCTTAGACGCGAAAGAAAAGGAAGTGTCAGTACAAATGGAATCTTCAGTGCGAGTGCCAAAATTATTGGAGTTACAACCAAAGGAACGTAACGCACTCCCCGTTTGTAGATAAGACGAGAGACAACGAACGCTGATATGTCGCCTGGAGTCTCAAGTCTTTCCGCCCCGCCAAGAAGTCTATGTTCTGTTCCAATACGTTTAGTTAGCTGGTGGAGAACGGCTGCGTTTCCGAGCTGCATCTGGGATTCTTTGTTATGGGTTGGAACAAGATCAGAGTTGACCACTATTTCTCTAAGATGGGTTCCTTGTCCAATTGACAGGCGAAGTGCTCTTGAGATCACCATAGGGACATAGGATCTCAGCGTATTTTCTAAGTCCGGATGATCTATGAACTGTGAGTCTAAGGTTCCTGGTATAAACAGTAACGTAGTTTTGTACTGGGTGATTTGGTAGTTGAGTCGCTCGAAGAAGTCGATGTGATCGTTTACGATTCCAGAAAGATTGGTTCCGCCAAGGGAGTCAAGGTCGAAAAGGTTTCCTGCAAATACTATAAGATCAAGTTCTCTTCGCGTATCAAGTTCTCGAAGAAAGGCCTTCAGTGCTTTGGATTTAGTCGTACTCTCTTGAGATATAGAAGCAAGTCTAAGGTTGGACACCACCAAAACTCTTTCATTTCTTTGAGCTCGATAGAAGTAGGTGTCAAGAATCTCAGACTCTGTGGTCAACTTGCCCTCGTTCTGTTCATTTTGTCAACTTGTGGATGCAGCTGTAGTGAGTTTGAATCCAAGAGAAAGCCTACTTCAAGTTTTGGTCAACTGCATAGAGCTAGACTGCTCATGTTTTGTGGTCCGAGAAGGACCACAAATTTGCTTCTGTGCGACCAGGAGAGTGGATTCCCAAAGATGGTCTAGTCTCTGAAGTTGTTAAATTGAAGAGCAATTCCAAAGTCAGATGAACGTAGCATCTCGATCACCACTTGAAGGTCATCGCGTTTTTTTGAAGATACACGTAACTGATCTCCCTGAATCTGGGCGGTAACGCCTTTAGGACCAGACTCCCTTATCGCTTTGGAGATTGATCTAGCATGTTCTTGATCGATGCCCGCCACCACCTTAATACTTTGACGAGCCGATCCCCTCGATCCTTCCTCAATCTTTCCTCGATCCAGGGACTTTAGCGAAACCTTGCGTTTTACTAATTTCTCCTCTAAAACGGTGGTCAGTGCCTTTAGACGATCCTCAGTAGAGGAGGTTAGTTTGATTTCATCGCCGGAAAGTTCGATGGAAGATCCCGTATCTTTAAAGTCAAACCGGGTGCTAATCTCTCTTGAGGCTTGGTCAACGGCATTTTTAACTTCTTGCATATCAACTTCTGAGACAACATCGAAGGTAGGCATGGTTTAACAGACTATCATGTTGGCCGTGGGGTCGGTGCCCGAGTGGCCAAAGGGAGCAGACTGTAAATCTGCCGGCTCAGCCTACGGGGGTTCGAATCCCTCCCGGCCCACAAGATTTAGCTACTTTTTATATACTTTGATCTACGTTAAAGAACGTAATTTGTGTCTTCAGTAAGGTGGATGCGAGTGGGTTTATCGGCTGAACTTGAGTCCAGTCCGCTGGAAAGAAGTTTTGTCAACTTTTTTCATATGATCAGAGACGCAAACCCATTGTTTTTAGGTACGATTGGGTCTGTTCTCGTGTTTCTTGGTACATGGCAACCCAACTCTCCGTTTGTTTCCAAGGTGCCAGGTTCCTGGTTCATAGGCGTTCCAAACAACCCTGTACAAGGAAATTCTCTTGTTGAATTGATGTCGAGATGGCTTGTATACCTGGGCATGGCTGTTGGCATCTATGTATGGGCAAAACTTGTTTTTGAAATATATAACGGACGATCCCCAAGCATGAGGTACCTTTGGAAGCTGTTTTGGTTTTGGGTTATACCGCTTATGATCTCTGGTCCACTGTTATCTAGGGATGTATATTCATATGCTGCCCAGGCTGAGATGGTAAAGGTGGGACTCTCTCCTTACATACAGGGTCCTGCCGCTCTTGGACACTCCGCTTTCCTGCCCGCTGTCGATCCGGTTTGGATGAAAGCGCCGGCACCTTATGGTCCAGTATTTCTATACGTTGGGGATATTTTTGTGCACTTGACGGGAAACTCCGTTGTAGGTACGGTCATATTGCTACGTTTAGCGGCTCTTGGAGGCGTTGTTCTCACCGGCATATACGTATCCAAAATTGCCGAGATGTACGGTTACTCAAAACAAGCTGCGCTCGCGCTCTCGATGCTCAATCCCGTATTTTTGTATGATCTAGCATCTGCTGGTCACAACGATGCGTGGATGATAGGACTTATGATTTGGGGTATCTATCTAGCGCTCAAAGGGAGGTACATTTGGGCCAGCGTTGTTATTACTTTGGCTGGATTAGTAAAGGCTCCGGCCTTTGCAGGTCTTGTTTTTATCGGAGTGCGTTGGGCAGAGTTCTCAAGTCTTAGTAGACGGGTGCGCTACGCGTTCTATGCCTTAGCGATTGGAGCGGCAACCACCGTTATTCTTGGAGCGGCCACCGGCTTGGGAGTGGGATGGATCTTGTCGCTTTCTACGCCGGGAGCGTCAATATCTCCCGCAGACCCAGTAACGGCTGCCGCTACGTTTATACACGATCTCGGTTCTTTTGTCGGCATACCGATCTCGACTCAACTGTACTTGTCTATCATGAGGTTGCTGGGCTTGGGTCTATCCGGAGCTGTATCTTTATATCTACTTTTGATCTCTAACGAACGCAACTGGCTGAGGAACTTAGGTATTAGCCTTCTAATCGTGGTGCTGCTTGGGCCTGTTATCTGGCCCTGGTACTTGAGTTGGTCTATCGCTATTTTAGCCTGCAGCGTGGGACGCTACGGTGGCAAGGCGATCGTTGGAATGTCCATTTTGGCATTTCCATTATCTATGCCTGGTGGGCAGTCCTTTGTAGCTCTTGTTGGTTACATACTTTTGGCAGTGACAGTGGCAGCTGTACTTCTTTATCGACTTAATCGCCTCCCGTATCAGACGCGTATGGTGATTGACGAGTATATGGTTCGAGCAAAGTGGTTTTTTGAAAGGGAAGTTCGATCACAGAGGGTCATACCTTAACTTGATCAAACGGGAACGCAAACCCTCTCTGTAAGGGCGGGGTCGAGCGACCTCTGTAACACCGTCGAGGCAAAATAGCACTATGAGCATTCGCGAGCGCC
>JAJYGA010000119.1 GCA_021785255.1 Actinomycetes bacterium | reverse complement strand
TTGTGCTCATGTCTCTGAGGTAGACGATTAGGCCTATCCCAGATGTTTTTAGTGTGTGACCCCTCGCCTCTTAGGTGATGGATTGGCGTGAACATCATATGACATGTAAGCAACGGATCTTTTCGAGTCAACATCAAAGGAGCTAGATAGAGTTGTAGAACATATGTTCTATAATTTTGGAATGAGCTTATCTCCACATCCCCTTAATATGATTGCTTTGAAGGATGAGTTTGCCTTTATAGATCGATCTATAAAGCCACTTCCTTTTGGATCTGCATCCTTCCATAGGGGTGATACAGTTGTTGTACGTGGCCATGAAGGGAGCGGGCTTTACTCGGTTTTCTGCGATCTCTTGACCTTTTTTGGAGTAGACGTCCCTTGGAAGGTTGGAGTTAATCTGAGTGACGTAGGAGTCAAAGGTCTTTTGCAATCCAGCCTATCTGTAAATGACATGTTTTTTGTAAACTGTCCTACCGAGATAGCTCCTAGGTGCGTTCACAGCTTACTTGACTCATTTGATTTAGTTACGTTAGAGGGTGGTTTTGATAGACAGATAGCTACTCGTCTTTCAGCTAAAGCCCGTCAACGAGGAGCTTTATTAGTTGTATTGGAGAGAGAGCATAAGTATCGCAAGGTTCATCAAAGTAGGTGGCTGGGGCGTGTAGATATTGAGATAACTGCATTGAGGGCCGGTTTCCGTGTTGACCTATCCAAAGGACTTGAGGTCGTTGTACGCGAAGATCCTTTGCTGAAAATCAAGAGTCATGGCCTAGAGTCCTTTGGCACTTTAACGAAGGTGTCTTAGGTGTGGGCTTTTCACGCTATCTGTAAACTTCGTGGCTAGATAAACTATGGAGAGGTTCATCTGCGTGTCGTTTTACAATCTTCCCTATGACGCGTTGAACGACAAGAGCATCGATGCAGTCTTTGACAAAGATGTTGTTGTCGGTGTTTCTCCAAAGTGTGCCCGTCTGGGAGTTAAAGTCGGAGACCCTGCGTCAGTAGCGTTGACTTTATCTCCAGAGATGAAACCTGCGAAGAGATCTTTGACTAAGGAGTCCGAACTATTTAGAGAGATTGCTTCTTTGTCTAGAACCTTCTCTCCCTTTTTTACTACTGCAAACTCACAGGAGATGTTTTTGTCCGTAAGATCGGTCATCAGACACTACGGAGTTGAAGGAGAAGTTGTTGAGTCCTTGTCAAAGGTTCTTTTGGATAACGGATTGGTTAGAACGGCTACTCTGACTCCGCTTGTCGTCTGTGGTAAAGCTGCCAAAGCGTACTTTAGTATTGGCGTTGCTTCAACCAGGTTCTATGCGTATCTGGCCTCAAAATACAATCTTATAGTCCAAAGCGAAAACGTTAAGGACTTTGTGTTTAATCTTCCCATTAATGACGTCGTCCCTACTCGATTCTGTTCTGAACTGGAGGATCTTGGGATTAAGGTCGTCGAAGAATTCTTGGATATCGGTCATGACCATCTCTCAAAAAGGTATGGATCTTATGGATCTTCCTTGTATGAACTTCTCTCTGGAGAAAGGGATTGGACTTGCAAGTTGGTTGAAGCAGAGATCTCTTGGAGGGCATCTGTAGACTTTGATTACCAGGCTACCTCACAAGAAGTTATCTTTGCAGTTTCGGGTCCAGTGTCTGAACTCTTAGATGCTTTGGAACAAAAAGCAATAGTTCCTTCTGTGGTCGACGTGTGTGTACTTACGACAGAGGAAGAGTTCTCTAAGGAGGTATCTGCGTCACATGGCCTTACCAAAAAAGTTCTCATAGAGCGAATTAACTTTTATCTTGAGAGTCTTAAAAAAGTTGTCAACAGCGACTTAGGAGTCGTGACTGATCTTTATGATCAAGGTATAACGAGAGTAAAAGTGACAGTAAAAGAAGTTACGTCCATCACCTCGACCCAAATCTCTCTTGATAATATCGAGATAGGCAACGAAGATAGCATCCAAAAGACACTTGATAGAGTGGTATCGTTAGCTGGAGATGGTTCAGTTTTGCGCCCCTGTCTTTCTGGGGGACGTTCATTGTCGGAGGCAGCTAGCTTGCTACCTTTTGATGAGAAAACTATTACGCGACCTAAGAGATCGACAAAGTTGACGGATGATCCTCCTTGGCCGGGTTCCCTTATGGGGCTTTATCCCACCTGCGTGTATGACCGACCTCTGGAGGTCACGATCTTGGGCTCCTTGGGTCAGTTTATATCTATAAACGATCGAGGAGTTCTGACGGAAGATCCTTACGAGGTTCTTATGCCTTCTGGTGTGAGATTGACCATCTCTAACTTTATAGGTCCTTGGATCGTTGAGGAGAGATGGTGGACCCCTAAGCGCCAACGCTATGCTCGCATGCTGATGGAGCTATTAGAGGATGCCACAGTGCATCTTTTTTGCAGGAAGAACCAACGTTGGTTTTTAGAGGCAACTTACGACTGAACTCCGCTTGCAGTCGATGCTTGAGCTCCTGGGTTGTCTCTTGCAAGAGTTCTATATCTCAAAGTATCTATGTGTAGTCTATAGAACATATGTTCTATAGACTGATGCTGTGATTCTTGAACAGGATGAGGGGTATGCAGAACTTCACGCACACTCCAACTTTAGTTTTTTAGATGGAGTTTCCGATCCTTCATGTTTAATAGAAGAAGGGGAACGGTTGGGTATCTCCGCTATTGCCCTTACCGATCATAATGGACTCTACGGGGTAGTAAAGTTTTCAAAAGCCGCCAAAACAAGCTCCGTTACTCCACTTTACGGGGCAGAAGTAACAGTTCAAACTTCGAAACCCAGATCCTTTGGAAACGACCCCGAGGGGGATCACCTGGTAGTTTTGGCAAAGAGTCCTAAGGGATATGCAGATCTGTCGACGCTATTGACCTATGGACATATGCGCTCTCGCGAAAAAGGAGTCTTTGAGCTTACTTTTGATGACTTAGGAGACTCGTTTTCGAAAGAGTGGGTGATTCTGACTGGATGTCGTAAAGGACCATTGTCTAAGGCACTTATGGACGCTGGACCAAGTGCTGTGGGCAAAGAGTTGTCAAAGTTGGTTGCGATCTTTGGCAGAGATAACTTGGTGGTTGAGTGTTGGGATCACGGAGATCCTATAGATTTTCCTCGGAATCAGGTATTTGTTGACCAAGCCGTACGTCTCGGAGTGAGGGCAACGGTAACTGGAAACGTACACTATGCAACTCCACAGCAAGGTAGAGCGGCTCAGGTTGCTGCTGCCATTAGAGCTAATAAAACCCTGTCTGAGTTAGATGGGTGGCTGCCTGCTGCTCATATGGCTTACTTGCGCTCACCTAGAGAACAAAAAAGACGATTTAAGCAGTTTCCTACCTTGGTAGAGACCACTTTGGAGATAGCAAGGGAGTGTATGTTTGATCTTCATCTTGTCTCTCCTGCTCTTCCAAAGTTCTCAAACGTAAAAGAGATGAGTGAAGACGACTACCTCTTTGAATTAGTTGAAAGACTTGCTCCTAGTAGATATGGAAGCCGCTCAGATGAACGGGTAAAAGGTGCTTACAAACAGATAGATTACGAACTGCAGATAATAAGAGAACTGGGCTTTGCCGGTTACTTTTTAGTGGTTTGGGATGTCGTTGAGTACTGTCGATCGGTAGATATCTTATGTCAAGGACGTGGTTCAGCCGCAAACTCTGCCGTTTGTTATGCTCTTGGCATAACAAACGTAGACCCCGTCTCTTTACGACTACTTTTTGAGAGATTTCTATCGTCAGAGAGAGATGGTCCTCCTGATATTGATGTCGACATAGAAAGTGACAGAAGGGAGGAGGTAATACAGTATGTGTACTCTAAGTACTCACGCGATATGGCGGTTCAAGTTGCAAACGTTATTACTTATAGAAGTAGGTCTGCAATAAGGGATGTAGGTAGAGCTTTCGGATATGAAGAGGCGACTATCGACGCGTGGAGCAAGTCGCTGGATCATAGGGGATCTTTGCGTAGACAACTTGGAGAGACAGATGCAAGCAACAATCCTTTGGCCTCTGTTCCTGAGGGTGTATCTGATATAGCTTTAAAACTAGAGAACAATCCAAGACATCTCGGAGTTCATCCAGGTGGGATGGTAATATGCGATCGGCCCATACGTTATGTATGCCCTGTTGAATGGGCTAGAAAACAAAATAGATCTGTGTTGCAGTGGGATAAAGAAGACTGTGCTGAGATTGGGCTGGTAAAGTTTGATCTTTTAGGTCTAGGAATGTTATCTGCCCTTCATGAAAGTATGAATTTGATCAAACGTTTCTATGGAGTAGCTATCGATCTAGCTCTTTTACCCCAAGAAGCCAGGGTCTACGAGATGCTTTCCAAGGGAGATACTGTAGGGGTTTTTCAAGTTGAATCTAGAGCTCAGATGGCAACTCTACCAAGACTAAAACCGAGAGAGTTCTATGATCTTGTAGTCGAGGTTGCCCTTATACGTCCAGGCCCGATACAAGGAGGATCCGTTCATCCTTACATACGCCGTCGTAATGGACAAGAGGCGGTTACGTATCTACATCCTCTCTTGGAGAACTCACTGTCTAAAACTCTTGGTATTCCCTTGTTTCAAGAACAGCTTATGCAGATGGCAATAGATGTTGCAAACTTCTCCCCTCAAGAAGCAGACTTGTTGCGTCAAGCTATGGGATCGAAGCGTTCGAGTGAGAAGATGGAGAGGCTACGCAAGAGATTTTATGAAGGGATGCGCAGTAACAATATAGTTGGCGAAGTGGCTGATCAGATATTTTCTAAAATGTCGGCTTTTGCCAACTTTGGATTTCCAGAGAGTCACTCAGCGTCTTTTGCTTATTTGGTATATGCAAGTGCATGGATGAAACTTCACTATCCAGCAGCTTTTTGTGCTGGCCTTCTCAGATCCCAACCTATGGGATTTTGGTCTCCAAACACACTGGTTGCCGATGCCAGACGTCATGGCGTGCACACTTTAGCTCCAATGGTTGGACTCTCTGAAGATCGTTGTTCTTTGGAGCCCCTCTCTGGCTCCAGCGAGTTTGCCCTGAGACTGGGACTGGACCAGATTCGTGGTATAGGCGGTGATGTAGCCAAACGAATCTTTGATCATGGACCATATGGATCGATATCGGATTTAGCCAGCAAGTGTTCTATGAGTGAGAGCCAGTTGGCCGCTTTGGCAAAAGCTGGAGCTTTGGAGTTTATAGATGCAGGACACTCCCGACGCCAAAGTCTTTGGATGACAAGAGAAGCGGCTATTGAATCTAGTGACAATCGTCTTCCTTCTGTAACGGACGGTCCTCCTGTTCTTCCGGAAGTTACGCGTTATGATCGCTTTAACTTGGACATCTTTCACGTTGGGGTAGTAGCAGATGGCCATCCTATGGAGTTAGTGAGGGAAGAACTGAAAGGAGGTGCTATTACATCCAGAGATCTTGTGGAGATGGAAAATGGTGCCAAAATCACAGTTGCAGGAGTCGTGACGCACCGGCAGAGGCCAGAGACTGCCAAAGGAGTTACGTTCATTAGCCTTGAGGATGAGTTTGGACTCATGAATGTAGTCTGTTCGGTGGGTGTATGGAAAAAATATAGAGGAGTGGTGCGTTTTAAAAACGAACTCATCGTAAAGGGAAAACTTGAACGACAAGAAGGTGTTATAAATATTGTGGCTTGGAGATTGGAACCTTTGAACCTCAACTCCTATATAAAATCACGTAACTTCCACTAAGGATTGCATCCTACACCCACGAAACATTTTAGATGGGTCTATAGATCTCTTAGGTGTTCTCCATGTTAGATGAGTTCGACAGAGAAGGCGTTTACCAGCCCCTTCTAGCCCTGTGAGCCGTCTTTCTGGCAAGTTTTCTACGGTAGTACCGTAGCGCACGCTTGAGGATTCTCTTCATGTACTCCTCCGAAGTTACTAATAAGGAACGTCACTATGCTTACATGTTCATAAGTTCCTCGATGGCTCACTTACCATACAACATAGCTTCTTAAACCACTAAAGTTGATAGATCGCCGTTGCGAAGATGGGCAAACTTTCATATTTCGAATAAATTCTGACGCCTCGTTTTGAAGAACTTTACGCGAAATATATCGGAATTACAAAGCTCTTCCTACCCTCATGCAACTCTTCTGCCTGCATCAATCTTCGATGGCTCCGCGAGTGGTGCTTGAACCTACATGCTGCAGTAGCTTCGTCCAACTACTGACGCTTATTTAAGGAAACTCGTTTATAAGGTCTTTAGACGGAGTTGACTTTAGGTGCATCTCCATAGAATACCTTCGGTTTTTTATTTTTACCTACTGGAGCGGGATCTGATCAGCGACTCCATCTAGAAGGTGTGACTTGAAAGCTTCACGGATCTTAGAAGTGATGCCGTCGACATCCAAGCCAACGGAGGAAAGGATCTCATCGGGATCACCTTGAGGGATGAACTCTAGTGGTATCCCGTAGTTCCGCACATCGATTTGAGAGTTTACTTGTTTTATTGCCCGACTTATGTAATCCCCAGCTCCACCGTTTACGAAGCCGTCTTCAAAAGTCAAGACAACTGTTTGCTGAGATAGGTCTGCTATCATTTCGGGATCGAGCGGTCTTATGCATCTCGGATCCCAGAGAGTGACGGAGATACCTTCATTGGCAACCTCCAACGCAGCTCTATACGCTGGCAGAAGCAACTTGCCAATAGCAACAATAGCTATTTCTGTCCCGCCGTCAAGTACTTTGCGAGACCTGAGTCCTCTCCCCGTGCCTCCTGCAACTTTGATCGGCCCTGGAGTTTTCGCAAAGCGAATGGAAGAAGGACCCGGCAGCGAAAGAGCCGTATCCATCATGCAAGAGAGCTCCGTTAATGAGCTTGGAGCAAATACTACCAGATCAGGTACGGATAGCATCTGAACTAGATCCAAGACACCATGGTGAGACGGGCCGTCATCACCGGTGATTCCTGCCCGGTCGATTATGAAACATACTGGCAGTTTGTGCAAACCTACATCAAGATTCACTTGGTCAAAGGCTCTTGACAAGAAGGTTGAATAGATTGCCACTACTGGACGCAGTCCCCCCATTGCCATGCCGGCGGCACCTGTGACCGCATGTTGTTCTGCAATTCCAACATCAAAGAATCTATCAGGAAAAGTCTCCGAAAAAGGAAGAAGTCCTGTCGGAGCCGGCATTGCTGCCGTAATAGCAACGACCTCGGGTCGCTGGCGTGCTATGTCGATAAGGTGTTTTGAAAATACCTCGGTGTACGATCCACAAGGTTCCTCTACACCGTGAGATCCAGTCTTTCGTACCTTTAAGTCGTGAAGTCGATTGATCTCATCGTCTTCAGCAGGAGGATAACCTCGGCCTTTTTGAGTTAGAACATGGACGACGATAGGGCCCTTCCACTCCTTGGCACCCTGAAGGGCGTACTCCAATTCTGCTACGTCGTGTCCATCTACCGGACCGGCGTATCTTACTCCCAGTGCCTCGAAAAATACCCGTGGTTCGATAGCCTCTCTTAGAGCAGTTGTGAATCCAGACCAAGAAGAGGCTGCGAGACCTCCTACAGCTGGGATCTCCGATATGACTTTTCCCAGACGATTTCGGGCTTGCATGTAGGAGGGGTGAAGACGAATCTTTGTGATGGACTGAGACAGTCTGGATATCGTTGGAGAGTACGATCTCCCATTGTCGTTCCAGATGATGATTATGTTAGATTGAGAGTGCCCGATATTGTTGAGAGCTTCATAGGCCATGCCACCCGTTAGGGCACCATCACCGACGACTGCAACCACACGTCGTAGCGGATCCTTGGAAAGTGATCGATGTGATTCTCCTACCATAGGTCCACGCCCGAGTCTCATGGAAGCTGCAAGTCCATAGGCGTAACTCAAAGCTGTTGATGCGTGAGAGTTTTCGATCCAGTCATGTTCTGACTCCGAGCGCTTTGGATATCCGGACATCCCTCCTGAGGACCTCAGAGTTTGGAACTCTTTAGTTCTTCCTGTTAGGAGTTTGTGTATGTAGGCTTGGTGACCGGTATCGAAGAGCAGAATGTCCTTTGGAGATTCAAAGACTCTATGCAAAGCAACCGTGAGTTCTACGACGCCGAGATTTGAACCTAGGTGGCCGCCGTGAGTTTGAACGGTTTCAACTAGGTATTCTCGAAGTTCCTGACACAACTCATCGATCTGAGCATACTCTAAGTCACTGATATCAGAAGGGGACGAAACCTTCTCAAGCCACATAAATACTCCTAGGTGCTTTGAAACTTTGTTCAATGTATTTCAAAGCTATAGAGTTATCTTAACTCCTAAAGACGAGTTAGTGACAAAGACGCATTTACGAACTTTTACAGGTTATTTCTTTTTGGCCCAACAAAGTGTTCTCTACGGTGTTCAAAAAGGTGCCCCAGCTGAAATTAAAATGCAGAGTGTCTATTCCCACTTTGACACCTGTCCAAAGGATTCTCCCAGCTCCCAATGGGGATACACATCCTGCTGAAGGTATTAGATAGGGGGAGTAATTGAGACTTAAGACGTGAGTTCCCTTGGTTGAGTTCCTTGTCTTTAGCTTGGAAATACCTAATTTGATAACTTGTGCGTTGGGTGTGATCAGTGATGCCGGCCGATGGATCTTGTAAATCGTGATGTTTTTATCTCTAAAGACGACGGTAATAAAACTCGGTCGGGAGTCTATGAGCTGAGCTTCGTTGTCTGCCGAAAAATCATATGGTCCTTTTGTAAGGACGATATAGTTTGCAGATACCTGGCGAAGCCATCGCTCATATGAAGCATAAGACAGTTGGGCGTTATATAGGATCCGGTTGTCTGGGAAGTCAGCTTGACGAAACCATCCTCTCACTATAGGTATCGACGCTCTGGGCAGATAGTAGGCGCCAGCGTGTGTGGGTGTGTCGACGATCTCAACACGTTGTCCTGGGTCTAGATGCGCTCTGAGGTACGAAACTGCTGGTTGCCAGTAGTTGTAGCTCCTCTGTTGGTACGCTTGAGAGAGGTTGGTGAAGGGACCAGATACCTCCGTGAATGTCCAATATAAAGACAGAACGATGAGCACGACGGATGCCACCTTATGACCTGACAAGGACCTCTGTTTTCTTGATGTACCTAATTGATGTGAAGATGGACCTCGCTTCGTGGCGGTGGTGTTCGTGATCACAACGATGGCCAAGGGGAGTGATATCTCTGAGATCTTGTTGAGATTAGCTCCTATGGGGGTTGGAACTATCATAAGAACGAAGGCCGTGAGCAAGTACAACAAGGATGCTACTATGACGAGACGTTGAGTCGTACCTATCTGACTCCACCTTCTCAAAGGGGAAATTGAGAGATAGAGCACAAGCAGTACGAAGGCGACAATAGTTAGGAAATCGGAGAGAAAAAAAGGATAGAAGTTTTGTGTTGGAAATCCAACAGAGACGACGAATACGACGATGACCTCGATAACTATTACGACGAGATAGTATGAGAGCAACTTCTTAAAGATGGATTTTAGGAAGTCTATCCCGCTGTTTGATTTTGCTATGGGGATACTGCAACGGCCAAAGGGATCTGTTAGCAGAAAACTCAATGTAAATATTCCCAAGAACCCAATAGCAAGGGGAGATGAAAGTAGCGCAAATACCGTAGCTATTAGGAACAGAACTTTTCTGTTCTGTAGGTATGCCAGGATAGCCGCTGTTACAAATGCGCAACCTAACACGTAAGGCACGTCTCCACTTTCGATGACTAGTGGCCAGAGGATAAGGAGTATGTAGGTTGCGATCTTTGTTTTGGCGCTACCGAAGGTCTTGTGTATTTGAGTTATGCAGATCAAAGTGATAGCCACGCCGACTAACTCCGTAAGGTGCAGTCCGATGGCAGACGCGATCACGTATGGTAAGACAGAGTATCCAACAAAGGCGTAAGTTCCCTTGTACCATAGGTTGTTCCAAAGCGTAAGTCCGTGGTGTTCGAAGATGTACAGGTAGAAGTAGTGAGCGAAGATGTCAGTACCAGGAGGTCCGAAAAATATAAGTAACGTGGCTTCACCGATCCCAAGAATCGCCAACGCGAGAGCAACCCTATATGGGTTTTTAGCTAACGATTTAAATTTGTTTCTTAGGCTTCTGATCTTTGATCCTCGGACCTTTGTAAGGGACAATGGCCATGCTTTCATCATCGTATATAGTCAATCGGTGGTTCCAATCTAGAGTTTTCAGATAGGTTCTTGTCGCTTGTGCTCTCAATGACTATCAACATGCAAACTTAGTTGTTCATTGTGAAGGCAGTCTTTCTGTACTTAGTGGACTTGGTGCCGACATCGCGCTAAAGGCACTATCGTTCTCACCGCCCTTCAACATACGTTGTCACGAGGTATCCTAAGTCGCGTTAGCGCTTATGACTTTTTGTTCTCTTTTGCCTCGTTGCCACTAGGCCTGATGATTGTAGGTGGATTGGCCGACGCGATTGGTAGAAATTTAGTTCTCAATATCAGCTTCATCATAACTTTAATAGCTGGTGGTCTGGTCTCATCTCTGAAAGACGTAAGAAACTTTAAAAGTGTCTTACGTCTAGAAGAGCCTTAGTTGGCGATCTCGTTCGTTTTCAGTGGCGATCTTAGAAGGAGTGGATATCGCAACTGTTGTGTCCGTGAGAGACTCTTTCGTAACAGGGTTCGCCTCGAGAGCGATGTCGTTGACATTTTTGATACGCTCTAGGTCGCATTTTGAAATCGGTGATGTACCAAGCCACATATCTAGGTGACTAGGGGAGAGGTGAAGAGGCTGTCTCGGATGTATATCTTGGACTAAAGTAGAGGCTTCCTGGGTGATTATGACCAAAAAAGGAGTTGTGCTGGTGGTGGATGTGATCAAAAGTCCAGCGAGAAGTCCGATATGCGAGTTTTTAACTTGAATTAAATAAGGTAACTTTTTTCCTGTCTCACTTTTTTTCCACTCGTAGTATCCACTTACAGGAACGATACATCTAGCATCTTGAAATGCTTGCTTGAACATAGGTTTGCTCATCACGGTTTCAACTCGAGCATTAATTACCACGTGTGAAGCTTTTGCCGAAGTGGCGGACTGAAACTTACCGCCAAAGGTTGTCTTGAAAACGGAGATACTTCCGGCCCGTCTTGTGGCCACTACACAGTGCTGGCTGGGGAATATCTCTTTGGAATTGAATATGGCTTCGATCTCAGGATCACGGTAATTGGTGCCTTTATCGAGAGCGATAAAGTGCAAGAACTCTTCGAGTTCTATCATTTGAGCAAATCGGCCGCACATAAAGATCAATATAGAATCTAGCCGAGAGCGCTTTCGGCTCGTTTTGTGATCCCCATAAACAACTATGCGGTAGCGACTTTAAAAGTGTGCTCGTGTGCAGAACTTCACAGTCGATGTTTAATTCCTCTTAATCTGCTTGTAATATGAAAGTAAATGTAATTAACGGTTTCTGATATTGCGAGTGAATTAGGAAGTTGAGGAGGAGATGAAAAGTAGTTCGATCGATTTTCGGAAGACTTTTCACTCTCTTACAATCAGGAACTTTCGCCTCTACCTGATTGGACAAGTCGTCTCAACTACCGGAACTTGGATGCAGTCGGTCGCGATGGCGTGGCTAGTTCTGAAACTTACGGGAAGTGGTGTGGATCTTGGGCTTGTCACCGCAGTTCAGTTTCTCCCTGTTCTTCTCTTTGGTGGTTTTGTAGGAACCCTTATTGATCGTTTTGATAAGCGCAAGATCTTGATCGTTACTCAGTCGCTTTTTGCCTTCCAGGCTTTTCTTCTTTATATTTTGGTCAGTCTTGGAGTTGTAAGGGTTTGGATGGTGTTCGTTCTTGCCTTGTACTTTGGATTTGTCAACGCCGTTGACCCTACCGCAAGACAGAGTTTTGTTCAGCAGATGGCGGGACCGGAAAATCTTCAGAACGCGGTTAGTTTGAACTCCGTGACCTTTAATGCGTCGAGGGTCTTCGGCCCGGCCCTGGCGGGACTCATTATTGCATCTGTTGGAGTAGGTCCTGCTTTTGGCTTAAACGCGGCCTCCTATGTTGCTGTAATAGTGGCACTTGCTTTTATGAAGAAGAGTGAGTTTTTCCCCTTTGCCAAGGCTGTGCGTTCCAAAGGACTATTTAAGGAAGGGCTTCATTACGTGAGCGAGACCCCAGTTCTACGTCTCACGCTGGTTGGAGTGTTGATCGTTGGTACCTTTGCCTATAACTTCAATGTGTCGTTGCCTTTGCTTGCGAAGTTCACATTCCATGGGGGACCAGAGACCTTAGGCATCATGAGTTCTTTTGTCGGCATTGGAGCAGTAATAGGCGGATTGGGTGTCGCTTCAAGCGCGAGGGTGTCTCTAAAGAAATTGGGTGTGGTCGGTCTGCTATTTGCAGTAGCTATGAGCCTTGCCTCAATTATGCCTACATTGCCTTTGACGTTGATGTTTCTAGGGGTGATGGGTGTCTTCTCTATTGCCTTTATGTCCATGGCTAACTCGCTGTTGCAGTTGAATTCCCCACCGCAGATGCGCGGTAGAGTGATGGCTTTGTATTCCGTAGGTTTTCTGGGGAGTACTCCGATTGGATCGCCTATTACGGGATGGGTGGCACAGCATTTTGGTCCACGTTACGCGCTTTTCATGGGAGCGTTTTCGGTATTGATGGTAGCGGCTATGATTTCAACGCATGTCTATCTCAAGACACGAGAAAGGTTAAAACTCAGCAACGCTGGTCTTTAGTGGTCGAGGTGCTTGAGTTTCGAGGCAATCTCTTCGAGCTTTAGAGCAAGGTTTTCAAACAAATCATCAACCTCTAAGATGCGATTCCATTGGTTTGTCGGACCTAAACACAGGACAGGTTCGAAACGATTACCTTCTTCGCGGGATAAAATACGCTTGGCGACGACATAAGGTTCTTCATCGGGATGAATTAAGAGCGTGATCGGTATCTCGTGCCAAGAGTTGACTCCACTGCGACGATAAAGATGGACCGGTTGACCAAGATAGTCGACGACCACGGCATAGGCGTTCGCCACATTGGCTTCTATCAAAGACTCTAGGTCTTCAGCCATAAATACCTTTTTCGTGATGCTCCGTAAAGATATATAAGTGGCGGAGTTTACAACGTCATGACTCGTGTTGGATATGTATTGAGACAGATCTGAGCTAATCTCTGTGAGCTGATCTTGTGGTTTCCCGAGAACCCATCCCTGTCCAAGTGGTACCTTGAGATCTATCAAAGTCGCTATCTCTTCTTGGCGCTCAATCCCAACGGCTAGAACCCAACCTCCTATACCTTCAACTACCTCACTTACCATTCTTATCAACGCCTGTTTGATCGGATCTTTGTCAACCTCAGTTATGAGTGATCGGTCCAACTTGACAATCTCTGGTTTAAGTACTTCAAGAGTCCTCAGACCCAAGTAGTCGACACCGGTGTCGTCGAGGGCTATGATAGCCCCTCGACTTCTGAGTTCACCTAAGGCGTTGCTCACTTTTTCGAGGGACTCAGAAGATATCTGCCCAGTGAGTTCTATGGCAATTTGAGTTAAACTACCGGCGAGTGCTTCTTTGACGGGCGTGCTATCAAGAGCACTAGGTGTGATGTTGACGGACATGAAGCATGTTGAAGGCAGCTCTGGTAGCTTTAACCTGGCGTTGGAGATAGCGATTGCTTCAAGATTCTCTGATAGATTCAGTCTGTTTGCTTCTTTGAACCATTGTGGGTAGGTTATCTGCGGCTTGCAGGGAAAGCGAGAAAGCGCCTCGTAGCCAACTGATATCCCACGAACTAAGTCAACGATCGGCTGAAGATGGATAGACAGAAGAGTTGGATTATTTACGATGTCTACTACAGACACTGAGCACGGCGTAGGATGACTTGGATCTGGGAATTTCTGGTTCTTGACTAAAGTATCTGGCTTCGAGTCATGTAACTGGAGATTGTTCAAAGCGGTAGTGTAATCCTCTGTACCTGTCAACTAGCGTCCTCTCGCTCATTGAAACTTACTTCGGAGCGCCGGGATTGATTCTTTAGCTCAAGTTACTTCAAGTTGAGCAAGCCTCCGTGTTTTCTCATCTGTATGGAGCACTTGGTTCAATTGGCAAGGTCTATTACAACGGCCTGGTATTTTCAAGACTAAGGGCTTTACTTCCGAACGCATTGTTTTCCGGGTGAACTCTTTAGCTGGTAGTGAAGAGAAAAAAATAACGTTGTCACGACTATGAGTGGTGCCAGTGAGTATGGTGCACTAAATCGAGCTAAGCGTAGAGCAACTAAAGCGACCACTAAAACAGCGACACCAAAGGTTATACCAGGAGTATCTCCAGCCAAGAGATTCCGAAAAACCGTGCGATTTTCTTTGCAATGTTCAACTGCAGCTTTCCATCCTGGCTTGATAGCGCGGTTCCAACTCCGAGATAACAAATGCAACTGTTTTTGCAGTGATGGATGCAATTAGAAGAGATCCTGACGTGGTACCTAGCGTAAGGACCATTATAACTACCTCAAAGACTTCTAAAAAGGTACCCTTGTAGGCAACTGCAAAACCTACGGAATCGACAGCATCTTTTGTTCTGCCCAAGCGGCTCAGCTCTGCTACTTCCCGCTCGTCGACTCCCCCCCCCCATAAAAGTGGAGGCTTCG
>JAJYGA010000133.1 GCA_021785255.1 Actinomycetes bacterium | reverse complement strand
AACCATCTAACCTGTGTATTCGAGAGTAATTCTGAGACGAGAGTAGATTGGCAAATCCGGCCTTTTGCGGGAGATTGGTTATGGATTCCGATCGGAAAGCTCAAGTGGACTTCCTTGAGCTAAGTGTCGACGGCACTGTAGATCGGATCGTCGGTGATAACTGATCTTGGGTACTTGGGACATCACACGAGGTGATAGGTACAGCGTAGACAACGTTGTCGTTGGATTTGATCTCCACATCAAGGTGTATACAGCCATGTGTGACCATACAGACATGAATTCACCACTGTTTGGTACAACTATCACTTACGCGTAAGTAGAGACAGCCAGTCGCAGTTGCAGATAGAACGAGACAGCGCTCGATGAGTCTGGAATCTCTGCGTCCAAGAGAAAAACAGCCTTTAGTACATCTACTCCCAAGAACAAGACCGCCTGTGGACTCACAAAACGGACCTATCTCTGGGAAGTCTGCGGTTGGAAAGTCCAAGGGACAAGAACTCTTAGGCCATGATGGTCGTCCGGGATGGCTTCAACCAACTATAAGTGTTGATGGCACAAAACCTGAGTGTCTGCTGGGCACTCAGGCTGCCTGAGCCAAAAATCCTCCGGATCTGTCCGTAGGGAGGATTCGAGTTGCGAGTGAGCCATTGATCGGTGCCGTTACGGAAAGACAATCCAACGGGAACGAGCGTGGTTAGAACTCCAACGTTCTGTTATCTTATCTTGCATTTTATCTGAATTCGTGTTATCTATGGATTTATGGATAATGAAAAGACGTATGAGGAGAGAGCACTTCTGTATGAACAGTTAGCTCGAATTGGCAAGGTTGTTGTCAATCCCAAGCGTATTGAGCTTCTCGATCTGCTCTGCCAAGGAGAACGAAGCGTCGATGACCTTGCATCTGCTACGGGCCTAAAGCTTTCGACTGCTTCGGCGCACCTACAGGTGATGCGTCAGTGCAGACTGGTGGAAACCAGGAGGGACGCAAACCGTGTCTATTACCGAAGTGCAGGCGAGGAGGTTTGCAGGTTTGTCGCGACTCTTGGTGATGTTGCGCGGATCCGACTGGCAGAGGTGAAGCAGATCTTGGCAGATATCGGCTCGCACACAAACGACACTGAGAGAGTCAGTCGAGTCGATCTTCTCAATCGTGTACGTGCAGGCGATGTAGTTGTAATAGATGTACGACCAGTAGAAGAATATGAGGCTGGTCATATCTCTGGAGCCATCTCGCTTCCATTGGAATATTTAGAAGCACGCTTAGACGAGCTTGATCCACAGATGGAGATAGTGGCCTATTGCCGAGGCCCACTGTGCTTGCTAGCTCCCCAAGCGGTGGTCACTCTTCGAAAACATGGCAGACAAGCTCGATGTTTGGAAGATGGTATGCCTGAGTGGCGCCAAGCCCGCCTGCCAGTGACCTTCGGCTCCAACACAGCAGACGTCCAAATGGCTGAGGCCTTTTTGTCTACTAATAAGAAGGAAGAATTTTGATGAATGTACTAATCATTTTGAACGACCCACCTTATGGTACTGAGCGTTCCTACAACGGACTGCGTCTCGCAGGTTCATTGTCTCGTCAAGATGACGTAGAGGTTCGCGTCTTTATGTTTGGTGATGCCGTGGGCTGTGCCATCGCCAACCAAAAGGTGCCTAATGGCTACTACCACCTTGGCCGAATGGTCACCTTTGTGATCCAACACGGCGGAAAGATCGGTTGCTGTACTTCGTGCATGGATGCAAGAGGGATTATTGACGCACTTCTCGTCGATGGAGCAGAAAGATCGAACCTTGAAGAGGCTGCAAAATGGACGCTTTGGGCGGACAAGGTGATCAGCTTTTGAGTGTTACGCGCTGTCGTGGCACCGTGAGAGATCATGAGCGTAGATGCACGGCCTCTCAGGTTTGAAAAGGGCAGAGGTAAGAAGAAACGAGGAGGTACAAGGGTGAATGCTAAGTCACGGATAGTAGTTGTTGGTGGATCATTTGGTGGCCTGACTGCTGCATATGAACTACGACGTCGAATTGATTCTGATAGCGCGACGATTACGGTCATCTCGAAAGATGAACGTTTCACGTTCGTGCCATCGCTTACGTGGGTTGCGATGGGGACGCGAACCCTTACTCAGATCTCGTTCGATCTTGATGTGCCGTTATCTAAAAAGCAGATAATTTTCGCCCACCAAAGTGTGCTGGCTATCGATTCAGACCGTAAGGTTGTTATTACCGCAGAGACTGAACATCCTTATGACTTCCTCATCGTGGCGACAGGTCATCGCAGTGCGAATGAGGCGGTAACAGGTCTTGGGCCCTTTGATGGACCGGGTCATTCGCCGATGTCTTCAGCTGAAGCTGAGGAACTGAATGAGGCTATCGAAAGGTTGCGTCAAAAACCAGGACCAATAGTAGTTGGAGCTGCTCCCGGAGCGAGTTGTATTGGTCCTGCATATGAGCTTGTTTTTGAACTTGACCATATGTTACGTCGAGAAAAACTGCGCCATATGGTACCGATGTCGTTCGTCACTCCCGAGCCGTTTCTTGGGCACATGGGGATGGGGGGAATGGGTAAGATCAGGCAGCTTCTTGAGGGCGCATTCGAGGAACGTGAAATAATATACCGTACATCGGCAGCGATAACTAAGATCACAGATCAGGACGTTGAGATTGAAGGAACTGGATCCGTGGAGTCAGAACTCTCGATTGTCATTCCACCGTTAGGTGGCATTGAAGCTGTAGCCAAAAGTCCTGGCCTTGCGAACCCGAAAGGATTCATCCCAGTTGATAGCCACTACCGGCATACGAGTGCGGAAGGAGTTTATGCGGTAGGTGTCGCCGCCGCTTTCGCACCTGTAGGAGAGACGCCAGTTCCGGTAAACTTCCCAAAGACCGGTCACATGACAGAACAGATGGCACATATAGCAGCTGCGGATATCGCTGCTAGGCTCGCGGGGAAAGAGTCTTCAAGTGCTGAGCTATCGGCTCGCTGCATACTTGATATGGGAGATACTGCCGTGTATTTATCTGTCAGTCCTGTTCGCCCACCTAGGAATGAGATTCCGACTATATCTCAGGGTCGGCGATGGCTTTTAGCCAAGCATGCATTCGAACGCACATACCTGTGGCATGCAAAGATGGGTAGGAGAATGCCTACCACACTGGGGTGGTGATTGCTCGTTGACGACATCGAACGTTTCTTCCCATGTACTGCCTCGTGTCAAAGAAGCATTAGTAGTTTGCGCGCATCCAGACGATGAGTCTTTTGGTTTGGGTGCAATTTTAGCAGCGTTGTGTGGTGGAGGTACCAGAGTGCGAGTCCTTTGCTTTACCCACGGTGAGGCTTCAACTTTGGGAGATACTACTCAGTCGTTAGGAGAGGTTAGGGAACAAGAGCTCAACTCTGCAGCAGAGGTTCTGGGTATAGATGAGACCAAGTTGATGGCCTATGCTGATGGGCACCTACAAGAAGCGCCCATCGACGAGCTGGTGCGACTGGTGGAGGAGTCCATCGAGACTGCAGAGTTGCTATTAGTCTTCGATGAGGATGGTATTACTGGTCATCCAGATCATAGCCAGGCCACAAAGGCAGCCTGTATAGCAGCGAAGCGACAGAGTCTACCAGTGCTTGCTTGGACACTTCCAAAGAGCGTAGCTCGGCAGCTCAACGTAGAGTTTGGCACCGCTTTTGTCGGGCGCGACGATGACAGTATCGACATTGTGATCGACGTAGATCGTGAACTTCAACGCGAAGCAATTGCGTGCCATGCGAGCCAGTCGCTTCACAATCCCGTCTTATGGCGCCGTCTTGAGTTGCTGGGTAAGCGTGAACATCTGCGATGGCTCTTCTCTCTTGTGTGAAAGTCGCTCAAACGTATGAATCGTGACGTTGCGAGATAGTTGGACCGATACAACCACGGCAGCTAAGAAGACAAAGACAGTTCTGGCTCGCTGGTGATGGTCGTGAGATCATAGAATATAATGAATAGAACCATTGCGATGGTTTTAGTTCAGTAAAAAGAAGACTTAATGCGGAGTTCAAGCACCCGTGTTAACGCAGTTGTAACAGTATCGAAGCTACCGTGAAATACTTTTTCTCTAACGTCTTTAGAAATTGGATTCTAGGTGGTGGGACAGAACCTAAATAGGAGGATGCGTGAAGCTAATTACCGCTGTGATTAAACCCTTTAAGCTGGAAGAGGTGCGTGAAGAGCTTTCCAAACACGACGTTAAAGGAATGACAGTCACTGAAGTTCAGGGCTTTGGTCGACAAAGTGGCCATGTTGAGGTCTACCGAGGAGCAGAGTATAAAGTTAGCTTCGTGCCAAAAGCCAAAATTGAAGTCGTTGTCGATGACTACGACGTCGATACCGTCGTTGGGGCTATATCGAAGATTGCGAATACTGGGAAGATCGGAGACGGAAAGATCTGGGTTACCCATGTTGAAGATGTAATCAGGGTAAGAACCGGTGAAAGAGGGTTAGAAGCACTATAGCTAACACTTCCTATCTGGCACAGCTAAAAGAGCAGCTGCTAAAAGAGGAGCAAGATTCCTTTTCGACTGCGTTCACCGCTGCTGTAGATCAGTGGATAGGGAATCTTGCCCGCCTTGATGCCAGATTTTGCTTGGTCGCAGTCGGTAGCTATGGGCGCGAGGAGCTGGTACCACAAAGTGATATAGATGTTCTCTTGCTTCACGAAACCAAGGTTTCCTCGGATGAGGTTGCAAGGGTAGCTGACTCTATCTGGTATCCTCTTTGGGATAGCGGAATATCGATAGACCATTCTGTGCGAAGTCCGGTTGAGGTTATAGAGAACCTGAAATCGGATCATCGCGTACTTCTTGGTCTACTCGATGCTCGATTCTTATGTGGCTCATTGGAACTATTCGAAAAGACTCTGCGCCTTATAGACAAAGAAGTACGATCTAAGGCTGATCTCTATGCCTCGGAGATCTTGCGTTCAGTGCTGGAAAGGCACCGTGGCTTTGGATCCATAACTTTTGATTTGGAGCCTAACCTTAAAGAATCTGCTGGGGGAACTAGAGATGTCGCTATTTTGAGATCTCTTATAAACCTCGAAATTGGTGGATCCAAGGAGGATATGCCCTATATTCTTGGAGTTTCACAACGGCAGATCCTTCTACGTGAGTGGCTCTATAGGGTGAACCCAAAGGCCCAGGATCGACTTTCGCTTTTTGACCAAAGCGAACTGGCTTCAAGACTTGGAGCTGGCGATGTTTCAAAGTTAATGTACCAATATGCGCAAGATGCATTGCGTATATCTGTGTTGTTAAAGGAGGCTCTTAAATCCGCGTCTAGAAAAGGTCATGGTAGAGAACTTAAAAGGAGTTCTTCCTTAGGTGTTAGGTGGGGATCAGACCAAAAAAAGGAGATTCCTTTCAGACAAAGTTCTCCCGTCACCTCTGTTTATGAGTTGCTAAAGACGGTTGAGGAATACCTGCAAGATGGAACGGTGGGTTCGTTTGGGAAGCTAGAGCAGCTGAAGATTCTTTATCGGCCAGAACCATCAAAGCAGTGGTCTGAGAAAGATCGTAACGCGTTTCTTGCCTTGTTGCAACAGAGAGAACAGCTTGTTGAGGTCTGGAATGTATTAGATGCATCAGGCCTCTGGTGTGAGATGTTGCCTGAATGGAAAGAAGTGAGGTTTCTTAGGCGACCGAACGCGTTCCATCGTTTCAGCGTCGATCGTCATTTGATCGAATCCGTTAAGGTCGCGTCATTGTTGAGAGATCGAGTGCACAGAACAGACCTACTTCTTTTTGCGGCATTGTTACATGATCTTGGAAAGGCGAGAGAGGGTGACCATTCGGAGATTGGAGGTGAAATCGTTAAAGACTTGGCCACCCGCTTGGGTTTTCCTGCCGAAGACGTGGTGGTCCTTACCACTTTGATAGAGAATCATCTTCTTCTGGCCGAGGTCATCACGAGGAGAGATTTATCAGATCCTTCTACGGTTGAAATGGTTGCCGATAAGATAGGTAGTTCTGAGATTTTGGAGCTGCTAATAGTTCTTACAGAGGCAGACTCAATAGCTACAGGTGTTGTCCCTTGGAGTAGGTGGAAAGAGTCGCTGCTCTCGGAACTTGCGTTTAAAGTTCGTCAGTTTTTAGATGTTGGCGTGCACGAACCGCGAGAACCAAAGCTCCCTCCTGACATTTTAGAAGAGCTTGTGGCGAAAGCCAGCTCGGGCCATGCGATCGTTGCTGTGGAAGACCATCTATATGTAGGAGCTCGTGATAATGCGGGACTTTTCGCGACAGTCGTAGGGTCGTTAGCGGTATCGGGAATCTCGGTCGTGTCAGCTGACGCGTTTGAGCGTGAAAAGGTGGCGATCGATGCATTTAGAGTGGATTCCTGGTCGGGAGGCGAACCAAACTATCAAAGGTTCAAGTCGACATTGAAGAAGGCAATTGACGACCCCTCTTTTTTGGCCGAAAGGATAGATCGACTCAAGCACACCACCTCTTACCGTCACGATAGAAGTTCAAGTATAAAACAAGGTATGTTGAAGTCCCGAGTCGAGATATTGGAAGATGTGTCGGACTCGGCGACGGTCGTTGAGATTTGGACCACGGATCGTCGAGGAGTCCTCTTTGATCTAGCTTGCGAGATCTCAAAACGGGGATATGACATTAGGCACGCGAAGATCTTGACAATGGGCGTTGACGTGGTCGATACGTTCTACATCGTAGGTAACGACGGCGGAAAGATAAAAGATAGTTCTGAGCTTGCCGAACTCATAGACAGTCTTTATCGAGTTCTCGGTGCTGACCGTTTTGTCTCGAAGATATGACAATAACGGAAGACATTGTGAGCAGACCTCCAGCTACGGCAGTGATATGAAGAGGAAAACCTAAGAACACTACGTTTGCAGCTGCGGCGGCTACTGGTTCGGCACAGGCAATTACGCTCGCTTCGAATGGTGGAAGAGTCTTTAGGGAGTTTAGGAAAAGGGAAAAACTGATAGATGTGCCTGCAATGACGATGAATGCTATCAGTCCTACCATGGCTAAGGTTGGCGTTCGCGTCGGTGCGGAAGTTATCCAAAACGGAGAGAAGACTACGCCGGCACTGGTAAGACCAATCGCAACGATGTAGGCGGAGTCGTATCTATGGAGAAGTTTTGTTGGCGTGTTGATATAGATGGCTGAGGCCACAGCTGATATCAAGCCCCAGATCACGCCAAGAACTGGGATGGCGAGGGCGGCAAAACTACCGTTGGTGAGGACGGCGACCGTACCTAGGAGTGCAATCAGTAAGAGAGCGGAAGAACCGAAGATATCTTTCCAGGATCGTTTTGATTTTTTTAGGATTACGCTCCAAGCAAATAGCAGAATTGGTGCCCCATACTGTAGTAAGGTTGCAGAGACAGCGTTGCCGTGCAAGATAGCCAGAAAATAGGTAAGTTGCACACCTCCAAGAGCAAACACGCCAATTAGAACAACTCCGAGCAAAACTCTCGGTTCCCTTACGATTCGCACGAGTTCGCTTGTCCCTTTTGTCATAATTAGGTAAAGAAGGAGGAACCCGCCACCAAACTCAGTTCTTACTGCGAGTACCCAAAAAGCGGATAGATGTGACTCGTGAAAAAGCACCTGAGCAGCTGTTCCAGAGAGTCCCCATAAAGTAGCCGCGAGCAGAATCTTCAGAACCGATCTGTGATGTAACGATAGCGAAGTATGTCTTGACTCTACAGGTACCATGGGGTCCGTGCCCGGTGCTTTCTAAATTGACAATCAGATCGGTAGTATAAATTAAATATTAACTCTACAGTCTTGGCATCGTAAGTTTGAACTGCGATGTGACTTATACTTTGAGAGCTGCAGCTGGATCAATCTTGGAGACATCTGCCGTGACGAGGACACATGAAGTGGATAGTTGTTTTATCTGAATGTGCATTTCCTACCTCGGGTCATAAAGTAGGACCCAAGGTAGATGATATTGCAATAGTCAACTTAGTGTGCTACGACTGGTTCAACTGAGTACTCCTCTGGGAACTTTGAAACACCGGACTTCAATAGCGATCCTGCCACGACGCCGCCGATGACAAACACAAGGGCAGACCACCGAAATGCTGTAACGTAGCTATGGATTGCTGCTTCGACTACTACTTGTTTACTAAATGTCTTTCCCACCAGGTAAGCGGTGCCGGTTGAGGCAGCCAAAGTGTTCAACAGTGCCGTACCAATAGAACCACCGATTTGTTGTGACGTATTTACAGTGGCTGAAGCAACTCCGGCATCTGCAGGAGTTACCCCAGCCGTAGCGGTGTTCATAGATGGAGCCATGATGGCACCAAGACCAACTCCGAGAACCAGAAGTGCAGGAAGGATCACGAAGATATAACTACTATTTGCAGTGATTCTTCCAAGTAATAGCATGCCTAGTGATGCAATGATCATGCCTGAGGAGATTAGATATCTAGGCCCGAACTTTGGCAGCAATATGGATGTAGTCACGGTTGCAACCATTACTAACAGGGCGATCATTGGAAGAAACGCTAGCCCTGTGACAACAGGGGAGTAATGTAGCGTATTTTGTAAATAGTAGGTCAAGAACAAAAAGACCCCGAACATTCCAACCGAAGCGATGAAGACTGAGAGGTAAGATCCCCCTCGGTTTCGATTGAGTACGACTCTCATTGGAAGGAGAGGGTGTGACACTTTGGTTTCAACAAAAACGAACGAGACAAGGAGCGCTATTGCAGCGATGAGAAAACCTAGAGTTATGCTGTTTGACCAGCTCGTAGTTTCCGCATGTGAGAACCCGTACACCAGTGAGAACATGGCTCCAGAGGCTAGAGCCACACCAGGAAGGTCTAGCTTTGGCCTGTGGTCTCTATGATCGTTTGTCAGAAATATAATTCCTCCCACAGCAGCTGTAACAGCGAAGACCAAGTTCACGTACAGGCTCCACCTCCAGGATAAGTACTCAGTTAATACTCCGCCAAGCAGTAGCCCGATCGCTCCGCCAGCTCCAGCAATAGCTCCGTAGATTCCGAAAGCCTTTCCTCTCTCTGAGGAATCGGTGAAGGTTGTAGTTAGCAGAGAAAGTGCGGCAGGAGCCAAGAGCGCACCGAAAGCTCCTTGTACTGCTCGGGCGGTAACCAGCATTGGGAAACCCGTTGACGCTCCTCCAATAGCTGAAGCAATTGCGAATCCGAACAATCCGACGATAAATGTTTTCTTTCTTCCAAAGAGGTCTGCTATACGACCGCCCAGAAGCAGGAGACTGCCAAAGGATAGGGCATACCCAGTTACGATCCACTGGCGATCAGCATTAGAAAAGTCCAGGGCTTTCTGGGCAGACGGAAGGGCAATATTTACGACTGTTGCATCAAGAACTACCATCAACTGGGCCATTGCGACGACGGCCAGGATCCACCATCTATTCTTATGGATTTTCTCCGCAGTTGATGTTTTCAGGTCGTAAGTGTCGCTTGTTCCTTCTGTATCTGGTGCCTGCATCAGAACTCTCCTCTCTATGTGGAGTTACTATCTCCACTTTGTATGTTTCAGCTTAACGTTAACCGGAGAGATTGCTTCCGCTTTTACAATAAATGCTATATTAACTGTTGTGAGTGAAGCTGTGGACCGAATTGTAGATGAAGTAGATGGTGTGAATCTTCGACCACTTCGCAAGGACGCTGAGGTAAATCGAATGAAAGTCCTGGACTCTGCTCGGGAGCTATTTGCACGTTACGGTCTCCAGACAACTTTGGATGAAATCGCTATTCATGCTGGGGTTGGGGTAGGTACGGTATATAGACGATTCGCAAACAAAGAGGCGTTGGTAGAAGCTCTCTTCGAACAAAGAGTGCAAGCCATTGTTGACCTTGCTAATGATTCTCTTAAATCTGAAGACTCTTGGGCTGGGTTTGTATATTTCCTCAAGAGATTGATGTCTATGGAAGCCGCGGATAAAGGACTTAGAGAACTGGTGCATCGTAACGACCGCGGTGGAGACAGAGTCCAACGACTCAAACAACAGATAGAAGCTCCCGTACGTAGGTTGGTTGATCGTGCGAAACGGGATGGATATCTTCGAGCAGACTTCTCTGCAACCGACATCGTGATACTGACAGCGATGGTTGGAACCGCAGATGAATATTGTGCCAATGTAGGTAAGGGGATATGGGAACGTTACCTAGTATTTTTGCTGGATGGTTTACGAGTCTCTCGTGACTCGATCACCCGTGTCCCTTATGACGCGTTATCTGATGAGGAAATCAAAGAGGCGATGAATAACTGGAAACGACGGTACCAGAGACCGAACGTTGCAAATTTTGAAAACGATGATCTAGGCGTGTAAATAATTTTGAGTATTGATGGCCTGGATGCCATTGACTTCGTGCGTGAAATAGGCGTAAACGACACATTTGAACCGCAACAGAAAGAATATCGAGATTTGTGATGTACTCATGTCATTGTTGTCTGAGGACCGACGGATGCCATGGTCATCTTAATTCTGGCAACCTCTGCAGCGGAGTTTCTAAGCTTTCCGATACGCTGATCCATCCATGAGTTGTGCTTCAGTCGCTATGCAACCCCTCTTCTTGATCCCGAATTGGTTCGATGTTATTCAGCAGCTGCAACATCAAACGGATCATCTCATTTTTTTGTGCGTCACCCAACACGGAAAAGAACTTGCGATCTACTGTTTCGACGGCATGGACGGCTCGCTCTGCTAAGTCAATCCCTATTGGGGTGACGGTGATAACGTTTGCTCTAGTGTCAGTTGAATGCGGCGTTCTGTCGATAAGGCCCCGCTTCTGGAGCGTTCTTAGTACCTGTGAGGTGACGTTCACATCCACTTTGGTGTGTTGTGCCAATTGGATCTGGGTAACGCTAGGAGAGCCTTCTTGCTGAGAGAGCCAATGACAGGAAAAGAGCAAGACAAATTGAGTATGCGTCAACTCAAACGGCTGCAAGGCTTGACGGACGTGTCTTTGCCACGTCGTGGTCACCTGCCACAGTAAAAATCCCGGACTGTCTTTCGCATCAATAAACTCTGAACTCAGCATGTTCCTCCAGCGCTGCCTTCGCTATCTTCAATAACGGATATATCGACAAAACAGTACGAAGGATCCGCTTCATTGTCGTCATCATCCAACTGTCCGATGCCGGTGAAGGTCTGAAGGGATTGCAGTTGGTTCGTCTCCGCGGGTGGGGAATAGTATAACAACCAGTTGTCGCTGTGCATCGGGTGCAATGAGCTTCTTTGTCGTGACAGAGCTGAGGGTATTAGCTCTACGTGCCCAGTTGGATGTGAGATGCTGAGGCGACTCCAATCCAGAAATGAGTCTCTCATTTATCTGTTCGTGCCGAATGTTACTTCATCCTTTTCGATAGCCAATGCCGCTAGTCGTTCCATGGTTTGTGGAATGCCATCGGATAATTCTGCAATGAATTGCTCCCCAAATTTATCAACGTTAGGACCCGTGATAGAGACGGAGTGTGTGATTCTCGTACCATCTAAGGTCTTTTGCAGTCTATGGTCGAAGCGTATCGCAATAGCTGCGCCTGGTATATCTGTGACATCGGAAAATCCGTCCAGGGGTTCGACGTCTATTAGTTGAAAAGACAGCTTATCCTGGCCTTGTGGCTGCAGAGTACCGCGAGTGCCAGCGGCGAACGGACCCTCTAACGACGCGTACTCAATACCTGTATCCCATGTTGTCCATGACGTGATATCGGTGTATAGTCCCCAAATCGTCTCAATCTTTGCCTTCGTGATGATGGAATGTTTGAAGTTGTGCAAATTAAGTGCCTCCTAAATAGTATGTATCAATACTATATCGATACATACTATATTGTCAAGCATTTCGGGAAGATTGTCAAAAGCAACGAGTGTCCAGCCGGTATTTATTGTTGTGGATCTCATAACTGTCTTATGGGGCGTAAGGGTCGTAAACATCTCTCTTGGTTTAATCGTTTGGACTACTGCCTGAGAATGATGGTCCCAGTGTCATTTTGATGAACAGAGAATCGCGCGACTCATTTTGCTCTCAGCGAACTACAGCCCGACACAAACTTTGTATACCTGAATTGTTTTAGTGGTTGCCTTTGGACGATTCTCGTAGAAGTGGCGCCCCCGGCAGGATTCGAACCTGCGACCTGCTGCTTAGAAGGCAGTCGCTCTATCCACTGAGCTACAGGGGCCTGACCAATAAATAGTAGCCGCTGCAACCCCGTTTTGACGCCAGGAAATAGGTCTGTGAAGCGAGAGCTGACGATCTTTGCGACTATGATATACCTCCGACATGGTGATCGTAGCTCAGTTGGTTAGAGCGTCAGATTGTGGCTCTGAAGGTCGGGGGTTCGAGTCCCCTCGGTCACCCCATGTCGTACTTGGAAAAGTGCGTACTAGTATGTTGGTGCTTCAGCGCCTCTAGCTCAATGGCAGAGCAACGGACTCTTAATCCGCAGGTTCTGGGTTCGAGTCCCAGGGGGCGCACCAGGTAGATAGTGGTTTTTGGACACGAATTAACCCCATTTGCCCACGCCATTCCCACCTTTGTATTAGATTTTCCCTCATGAGAGGGTACGTTCGCAAGCATGGCACTGATGTTTGGCAACTAGTGGTCGACCTGCCCAAGATTCCATTACTGGTAAGCGACGATAGCAGTACGTCAACGTTGGTGGCTCCAAACGTAAGGCTGATGCGGAACTAGCGAGACTGTTAAGTGATGCCGGAAGCGCTCGAGCACGATCGTCTAGTACTTCGATGGAGCATGCGATAAGGGAGTGGATAAACCTCGTGAGTCCTAACCTGTCACCCACCACCGTGCGTGGATACTTAGGTTGGATCAACTTAGAGATTATCCCCGCATTGGGCATGTTCCAGATATCTGAAATTTCAGCTGTACATCTGGACCGCCTTTATCGTGAGCTGGTTGCAAGGGGGTGTGCGCCTGCTTCTGTACGTCAAGTTCACGCTATTATTCGGAGGTTCTTCAACCAAGCGATGAAGTGGGGGTGGACGACCTCCAACCCTGCTCTGTTGGCTTCTCCTCCAAAGGTGCCATCCGCCAAGGTTGTTGCACCCAACGTCGAGCAACTGCTAACGATTATGGAGGACGCAAAGAGCGTCCATCCGCAGTGGGAGGCGTTTTTCACGTTAGCCGCGTTGACGGGTATGCGGCGAGGGGAGCTTTGTGCGCTTCACTGGAATGATTGTTTGGACACTGGAGTTAAGGTGACCAAGTCGTTGATCTATACTCCTGCAGGTGGAACTCGAGAGGCTCCTACTAAGACCCATCAAGGTAGATTTGTCGCGATAGACTCGTTTGCAAAAGAGTTGATTGAGCGCCAGAAGGAAGAACTGAGAGTTGCTGCACAAACTCTCCATCTGCAGTTAGTTGCCCAACCTTACCTTTTTTACTCTATTCCTAACGGATCAGCTCCAGTACATCCAGATAGTCCCTCGAAGCTCTTTCGACGTATTGCCGACGAACACGGATGGAAGGAACTCCATCTGCATAGCCTGCGTCACTTTGCAGCAACACAGCTTGTTGCGGCGGGTATGGATATCCGGACCGTGGCCGGGCGCCTCGGGCATGCGGATGCATCTGTCACTTTAAAGGTTTACTCGCATGTACTTGAATCGAAAAACCATCAGGCTGCATCCATTATGGGTGCGCTGCTAGCGCCACCGTCTTCCAATCGTGCTTCGGACACGACCTAGAACTACCAACCTTACGCTAGGGTCACTTGTTACTTTTCTACATTGTCGGTCCATGAGTTATGGACGCTTGGGACCAAGAATTGAAGATCTCCAAGATGAAGTAGCTACGATGTTGCCCGAGGTTGAAGCTACAGACCTAGCAGTGGATGCAGCCCATGGGTTGACAAACGAGGTGATGAGATCCCAGAGGAGCTTTGTGGTCGTGAGACTGGCATCGCAAAGATGCGTGCAGCTAAGGAGGCTATTGCGCAAGAAACTAAGGATAAGGCCGAGACTATGATAAACAAGGAAGCCGAGTCCGAGCACAAGACCAAGACCACCGTTGGTGATGATGCAAAGGGTGCCGGCTCAACCAAAGAAAGAATCTCGGTGCAGATTTCGGAGGTTTTCGGACACCCGTTTCGGAGTTTTCGGACACCTAGTGTCCCTAGTCAAAGTTTCGCTATGAAACAGGATTTTCAAGATTCGACCCTGGTTGAATCCATTGTACGCCTACTCTCTTGGAGGAAGAGGCAATGACAATGACCAAGCAGATAGCAAAAGCAACTCGAGCAGCGAAAGATTCAGAAGGGACCAACAAGCGTAGTGGTCGTAGACCCACGTATGTCGTTACGTTGAGCGATGAGGACAAAGAGTTTCTCTCTTCGGTGATTGCCAAGCGAACTGCTCCAGCTGCTCAAGTTACCAGAGCAAAGATAGCCCTATTAGCCAACGAGCATGTCAGGCTTCGAGATATAGCTGACGAGTTAGACGTCTCTAACTTCACGATCTCAAAGTGTATAAGGAGACTTAGCCCTCTTTGGGGTTAGATCCCTAGGACCATGACCCCGAATCACACCTCCAAGATCCAGGAATAAGGTACTACAATCTGCCCAAATCGGGGTTGGAACTTCGGGTTCTTGGTTTCAGTCTTGAATTGGAGTCAAAGATCCCGGTCGGGAGCCTGTTCCTGGCCCGACTTTCGGTCAATAAACACAAACTCCCAGCTC
>JAJYGA010000019.1 GCA_021785255.1 Actinomycetes bacterium | reverse complement strand
ACGGCAAATCGCGAACTTAGACTGCACAAATTACTACATTACCTAGCATGTTTTGGTGATCACAAGTAGAGGGCTTCAATGACCTATATCACCACGAAAGACACCAGTCACCTAGGGTTCATGGGCTTAGGTACCGGTTATTTAATATACGGGCCGCAAGAGCTCTTTGGTTGGCCCAAGCGAAATGCAGATGTCGATTGGGGTACCGGTATGTGGGGAATCTGGCTTCCAGGATTCTTCCAATTCGTAGCAGGGCTCTTCATATTTGCTGGGCTAACTTTGTTCGGTACGTTTAAGGCACCGCCGCTTTATATGGCAGGACTGGCGTTCACTTCCTATGGTATCCATTGGTTCGCCATGGGGTGGAACCGTCTGCATGGTAAAGTGGATGTCAGGGTAAATGTAGGCATGGCCGTAGGATTTTTGATGATCTCTATCTTAGGGACCATGGTTTTCCTGGGTGCCGGGGATATTCCTGTCGCACTTATCTTTATTCTGCTGATCTGTGTATACGTGGCCGATATCTTCGCCAGCTTAAGGCCCAACCTTCCGGAGTTAGGAGCTTACGGCGAAAAACTTCTTGGCCTCTTCCATCTCTTGACAGCTGTATGGCTTATGTATATGATGTTTGCCGTAACTCTGAACTTCACCATAGGTTTTCACTGGCCCGTTTAGTCAGAACATTCACGAGCTGTCGCAAAATCGTGTAATGCCAGCAAGAACTGACACGCATAATCTAGCGATGCACAGTGAAGGTATCAAAGTCGAGGAGTTCCGCACACCGCATTACGCATTACGCATACTAGTTCTCGAAAGAATAAAAAGGAAGTCCCGAGTGTCTTAGCCAACGTTAGCAAGAAAATATAAAATAACAAGGTGAATGATAGTTTGATCAAGAAAGAGCACGATCCGCTCAAGCAAGGAATTACCTGCGCTTGGCATTCGTGCTCTTTCTCCAATTCTTGAAATAAAGCAACGAATAATTGCAAGCCTTCTCTGAGATCCGTAACACTTTCCAATCTGAAGCTCATGGCATCAAAATTCAAACCTTCTTGGACTGGTATCGATGATTACGCTGCGAACTAAAGGCTATTTGTCTCTATTGGTCACATTCGAAAAGGCCTTGTTCCTTGTCTTACGGTCGCCATGCACCAAAGAGTTACTCACCAATGAGCCCTGCAACATATAAATACTTGGAGTTCGACATTCCATTTTCCTTGACGCTTTCAGCGATATGTCGTGGCAACAAATACCTGTATGGCGGTGGCCACACATCTTCACTCTAACTGATGCCGGGAATGGCTTGCACAACTTGACACTCGCTTGGCCAAGAAAGTAAGAGAGCAGCAACTGGATAATAGGTATTTTGACAATAAGAGAGGCCTCGGTTATGCTTATCACAGTGGAATCTCCGGGAAGGAGATACTGAATGAACGGTACCGCAGAAGAACCTGCAATGTATGACGAAAATCGAGTAAGAACGTTAGCTGCGGAAGGGGTACGTCTAGGCGGCTCTCTTCTTGAGGTCCTCCATATGGTTCAGAACGACCTAGGATATCTGGATGAGCGCGTTGTGCCAATTATTGCAGATATGTTGAACCTTTCCAAAGCCGAAGTACAGGGCGTGATTAGCTTTTATCGAGATTATCGCGAAAAGCCACCAGCAGCTACTGTCGTAAAGTTATGTCGTGCCGAGGCATGTCAAGCTGTTGGAGCGGAAAGACTGGTTGCCTACGCCAGCAAACGCCTCGGGATAGCTATAGGCGAATCCAGTGCCGATGGGCAAATCGGCTTAGAACAGGTATTTTGTCTTGGCAACTGTGCTTTAGGCCCCTCTGGGATGATTGGCGATCGACTAATAGGTCGTCTCGATGAAGCCAAACTTGATTCACATCTGGATCCGCTACTACGGTCCGGTGGATGAACCATGAGCATGAAAACGATATATGTTCCAAAAGACTCAGCTTCACGTTCGGTGGGGTCCGACGAAGTAGCTACCGCCATTAGAGAGTCGGCCGAGAAGGCCGGTATACCTGTAAACATCGTACGCAATGGATCGCGAGGTATGCTTTGGCTGGAACCGTTGGTGGAGGTAGTTACCGAAAAGGGCCGTTTCGGCTATGGACCCGTGGCACTTGAAGATGTTGACGATCTCGTCGCTGCAGGGTTATTCGAAGGCGGCGATCATCGGTTGAGTCTAGGGCACGTCGACGAGATTCCTTGGCTAGCAGGCCAAACACGTTATACCTTCGGATTGGTTGGTGCAATAGACCCACTTTCGGCAGAGGATTACGAAGCACACGGTGGTCTCAGCGGACTACACAAAGCCGTCGAAATGAAACCTGAAGAGATTGTCGAAGTCATCAAGCAGTCGGGTCTTCGAGGTCGCGGTGGTGCTGGTTTCCCAACCGGCGTCAAATGGAGTACCGTCCTTGAGACTCCCGCCGATGATATAAAGTATGTCTGTGCAAACGCAGATGAGGGCGACAGCGGCACCTTCGTCGATCGAATGCTAATGGAAGGTAACCCATTCGCTGTAATTGAGGGAATGATAATTGCAGGTATAGCAACGGGTGCTACCGAGGGATTGATTTACGTACGATCAGAATATCCCGACGCTATTGCGACAATGCGTACAGCCATCGAAGTTTCATATGGTCGGGGTTGGTTAGGCTCAAGCGTTCTCGGTACTGACCACAAGTTCAATCTTTCAATTCGTGTTGGCGCGGGTTCTTACATATGCGGAGAAGAGACCGCTATGCTCGAGAGCCTTGAAGGGCACCGAGGCATTGTTCGATCAAAGCCGCCGCTACCAGCACACGCTGGGTTATTCGGAAAACCCACGGTAATAAACAACATTTTGACGCTCGCTTCGGTGCCGCGCATAATCCAAGACGGGCCAGAGATCTACCAATCCCTTGGAGTCGGTCGTTCGAGGGGTACTCAGGTATTCCAGATAGGCGGCAATGTGGCAAGGGGAGGAATAGTAGAGTTGCCCTTTGGCGTTACTCTCCATACGTTAGTTAACGAATACGGCGGAGGAACTCGTTCAGGCCTTCCTATACGTGCCGTGCAAGTAGGAGGACCATTAGGAGCGTACTTGCCGACAACTGCTTTCGATGTTCCGTTAGATTATGAAAGTTTTGCTGAGATTGATGCCATGGTAGGCCACGGCGGAATCGTTGTGTTTGATGAAAGTGTTGACATGGCTCGACAAGCACGCTTTGCCATGGAGTTTTGTGCAGAGGAGTCCTGCGGAAAGTGCACACCGTGTCGCGTGGGAGCAGTAAGAGGCGTTGAGGTGATTAATCGCATTATCGCTGACGATCAGCGAATAGCGAATCTCAAACTTCTTGACGAACTTTGTGATTTGATGACGAGTGGCTCGCTCTGCGCAATGGGGTCCCTGACGCCAATGCCTGTTCGAAGCGCTCTAACCCACTTTGAAGTTGATTTCCATCGTTCACCCGAATCCGGCATCGCTGGCACGGGTGAAGTTCTGTCGCTATAGCCGGAGGTAAAAGGTTATGACATTATTGAAAGAGCATGACCTAGGGACGAGTGCAAGCAACTCGGATGTTATGGTAAACGTAGAGATCGACGGCATCGATATAAGTGTTGCTGCCGGTACATCTGTGATGCGAGCCGCGGCGATGTGCGGCATAGATGTGCCTAAACTTTGTGCAACAGATCGACTAAACGCCTTCGGATCCTGCAGACTCTGCCTCGTTGAAATTCAAGGAGTAACTGGAACTCCAGCCTCTTGCACTACTCCCGTAACAGAGGGAATGCGAATTTCCACACAAACACCACGTCTTGAAAAGCTCCGTAGAGGAGTCATGGAACTTTATATCTCCGATCATCCGCTCGATTGCCTGACATGTGCAGCCAATGGAGATTGTGAACTTCAGGACATGGCCGGAGCCGTTGGTCTACGCGAAGTGAGGTACGGCTACCAAGGCGACAATCACTTCGACCAACCCATTGACGAATCAAATCCGTACTTTCGCTTCGAGCCATCCAAGTGTATTGTATGTTCCCGGTGCGTGCGAGCTTGCGAGGAGATTCAAGGCACCTTTGCGCTGACTATCACCGGTCGAGGTTTCGCATCAAAGGTCTCCACTGGGGGGAAGAACTTCTTTGACTCTGAATGCGTATCTTGCGGCGCTTGTGTCCAGGTTTGCCCTACGGCAACTCTTGAGGAGAAATCGGTTGTATCGTTAGGAGTTCCTCAACGTACCGTGATAACAACTTGTGCGTACTGTGGTGTCGGGTGTTCCTTCAAAGCCGAGTTACGTGGCGACGAGGTAGTGCGGATGGTACCTTACAAGGACGGTGGCGCCAACGAGGGGCATTCATGTGTCAAGGGTCGCTTTGCCTGGGGTTACGCTACCCATAAAGATCGAGTCTTAAACCCTATGATTCGAGAGGCAATTACCGATCCCTGGCGCGAGGTTTCCTGGGATGAGGCAATTGCTTACGCTGCTAACTCACTCAAGGAGATCCAAAAGCGTCACGGTATCGCTTCAATAGGTGCCATTACCTCATCACGCTGCACCGACGAGGAGGTATTCACTGTACAAAAAATGGTGCGAACTGCATTTGGTAATAACAACACGGACACTTGTGCCCGAGTATGTCACTCCCCGACTGGTTACGGTCTTAGTCAAGCATTCGGGACTTCGGCAGGTACCCAGGATTTTCGTTCGATTGATCAAGCCGACGTCATCCTGCTTATTGGTGCCAATCCAACTGACGCACATCCAGTATTTGCCTCAAGGTTGAAGCGTCGCATACGTGGAGGTGCAAAGCTGATCGTCGCAGATCCGCGTAGGATCGAGCTGGTTCGCACGCCGCACGTCACCGCAGCTCATCATCTACAGCTACGACCGGGTACGAATGTGGCATTAATGAATGCAATTGCTCACGTGGTGGTCACAGAAGGACTTGTAGACGAGGCGTTTATCAAAGAACGCTGCGAATCTGATAGCTTTACGACATGGGCCCAGTTCGTAGCGCGTCCCGAGAACAGTCCCGAAGCACTTGCCTCAACTATTGGAGTTCCGCCAGAGGAGGTCCGCTCTGCTGCGCGCTTATACGCTACCGCACCAAATTCGACCATCTACTACGGACTGGGCGTCACTGAACACAGCCAGGGATCCACTATGGTCATGGCCCTGGCCAATCTTGCCATGGCAACGGGTAATCTCGGTCGTGAAGGCGTAGGAATTAACCCACTTCGTGGGCAGAACAATGTCCAAGGATCTTCCGATATGGGTTCCTTCCCACACGAGTTCCCAGGTTATAGGCATGTTTCAGACAATACCGTTAGATCAATCTTCGAGAAAGAGTGGGGTCGAGTACTCGATAGTGAGCCAGGGTTGCGGATTCCCAACATGTTCGATGCTGCTATCGACGGTCATTTCAAAGGACTGTTCGTACACGGTGAAGATATTGCACAATCTGATCCGAATACTAAGCATGTAAAAGCAGCACTGGCATCGCTTGAACTTCTCATCGTGCAGGATCTCTTTATCAACGAAACAGCCAAGTTCGCTCACGTCTTTTTCCCGGGAACTTCGTTCCTAGAAAAGGACGGTACATTTATAAATGCGGAGAGACGCATAAACCGCGTTCGTCCCGCTATGCGCCCACGCAACGGCAAGCACGAATGGCAGATTGTCTGCGAACTAGCGACAGCGATGGGATACACGATGCACTACGACAATAGCTCCCAGATCCTAGATGAAATCGCTAGAACAACGCCGACGTTCTCCGGTGTTTCCTTTGATCTATTGGATAAGGTTGGCAGTGTTCAGTGGCCGTGTAACGAGAAAGCTCCACTTGGAACTCCGGTCATGCACATAGGTACCTTTGTACGAGGCAAAGGACACTTCAGCGAGACTCCATTTGTCCCAACGCCCGAGCGCACCAACCGACGTTTCCCATTGATTCTCACTACCGGTAGAGTTCTCAGTCAGTACAACGTAGGAGCTCAAACTCGGCGAACCGAAAATCTGCGCTGGCGCAAAGAGGATGTCCTTGACATACACCCCTTTGATGCTGAGGAGCGGGGCATCTTTGAAGGAAGCCTTGTCACGGTCGCCAGCAGAGTAGGAGAGACAAATCTACACGCGCACGTTACCGATCATGTGCCACAAGGAGTTGTCTATACGACCTTTCACTTTCCCGGCGATGCGGCCAACATGGTCACCACTGAATTCTCGGACTGGGCGACAAACTGTCCAGAGTACAAGGTTACAGCGGTAGAAGTTACGCTCCGAAACGCGGATGCCAAAATTACAAAACAACCGGCCATCAATGGTGAAATTGCTGTCCATGAAAACAGTGCAACCGCCGAGTCAGTAGTAAGAATGGCGAACCAGCTTGCCGACGTCTTCAGCTACTTGGGAGAAAAAGAGGGTGCTTTGAAAGTGGCGACGCATATCCGCAAATTTTGGTCGCCGGCAATGCGTGATGAACTGCAGCAACGCGTGGTTGCCAAAGATAGCTCGCTGGCACCCCTAGTCGTGGCAGCCGCTTCGGAGAGCATCCTCGTCTGAGGTAGGACGACCTCATCCAGAGCAATCCTTTCCACAGACAGTGGCTACCAGAAGTTCCATGGGCACACGGATCTACAGTCCTATACCGATTGGACGAAATCACGCCACGCAAGCAGCCGCACTACCTTGAGTCTCTCGAGACAGATCTGACTCCAAACTTATCGCAAAGTGGTAGATCTACCGCTTGGCGACCAACAATAACAAGTAAAGGACTAGCCCATCTACCCTAAGACACGCAGCTGGCGGAGGAGGGCTCGAACCTCCAACCTCCTGATCCAAAGTCAGGCGTTCTGCCGGTTGAACTATCCGCCAAACAACTCTTCAATACTAACTCGCTACACACTTACCTTCGACACTAGCTATAAAACATGCTTGCATTTTACTGATTTTCTACAGAATTCAAAAAGATAACGTAACTTACTTCATAAGTTATCGTCTACATGCACTGATTTGTTTGCAAACCGGCTAGGTTGTCCAAGTCATGGGTTCATTAATTAAAAAGCGACGCAAGCGAATGAGGAAGAAAAAGCACAAGAAAATGCTTAAGAAAACTCGTTGGCAACGTCGAGCAGGCAAATAAAAAATACCGAGGTGTTTCGGCACCTCGGCCTCTCTAACATACAACCGATCTAACCCTCAACGCGGTTAGCTTTGATCCATATATATCTATTTTTGCAGAGTTTGCTTCTTGCAAGCCTAACTTGAAACACGCAAACTCAAAGACATCTTTGTCTCCTTGATCTAAGAAGAACGTAGAACCACTCCCGGCCAGCTTTATGTTCACGCCTAACAATTTACGCAAGTTCGTAAATACCTCCAATAGATCTGCAGAGACGCTTAAAGCTGCTCCAAGAAGATCATTTGTAGAAGCATCTCCACCAATATCATCGAATCTTCGATAGACATCACCTGTAGGGCATAGTATGGGTGACAGAAACAGTAGGAACTCCTCGTCAACAAAACGAAGGGGTTCTACTATGTCTCCTACACCCGTTACTTTTGCTCTACCGCCAATAACACTAAATGGGACATCCGACCCTATGCGTGCAGCCAAGGCAAGTTCTGACTCTTTCCCAAGAAGACGAAACACAGCCGCAGCGTCGGAAGATCCTCCACCAAGACCAGCACCAAATGGGATTCTCTTTAGGATGGCTAGCCCAGCTTTTGTGCCGAGAACCTCTGCAGCCCTCACGGCCAAGTTTCGTCCATCCCTCGGTATCTCACCAAAACGGTGCTCAAGATAAGATATGTAGCCATCTGGATCTGAAATTACACAACTTCCTCTGTCCGCCGTGAGTTTTACCTCATCATAAAGAGAGACGGTCACCATCTCTGACTCAATAAAATGCAGACCATCGTCCCTTAGGCCTACGACCGAGAGCGTCTTGGTTAGTTTTGCAGGCGCGAGTTCAACGCCGCTCTCCATATCTTTTCTCATGCATCGCCCCTCAGCGCGGCCAATCTGCCAAGACGAATCCACACCTCTACCTCCAGATTTTCAGCCCTTAGGGTAGGATCCACTCCAGCTGCCTCTAGCAACGTCCCTCCACCGTATCTTTGCAACGATCTCCGCAACATCTGTCTTCGATGTGAAAACGCCTCTTTGACCAAGATGAAGGTCCATCTGTACTCCGAAGGCGTGAGGTTTCTTTCAGGGCGACGAACTACCTCCACTACTGCGGAGTTAACGTTAGGTTTAGGGATGAAAACCGTCGGAGGAACCCTCATCACTATCTTGGACTGCGCGAAGTAGTTCACCTTAACGCTTAGGGAGGAGTACTCCTTTGTTGAGATCGACGCGCAGAGTCGTTGAGCGACTTCGAGTTGCACCATAACAACGAGATGGCGAACCGTTTTCATTGTCTCAAGCACCCTAACGATGAGGTGAGACGCTACATTGTAGGGCAAGTTGGCAGCTAAAACATACTCTTTGTCCACTTGAAGATATGGCATTAGATCATCGTTCAAAGCATCGGCATTCACAAGCGCAACATTTTCAATTCTCCGGCTTGAAAGGGTGTGCGTCAAAGGAGCAAATACATAACGATCAAGATCAATAGCTACAACTGAATCAAAGTACCTGGACAAAAAGACCGTAAGGGACCCGACGCCAGGACCTATCTCTATAACTTGATTACAGCCACTTTGGCGTGCTATTCGAGCTATCTTGTTGGCCACGTTTGGATCGACTAAAAAGTTTTGGCCGAGCGCCTTAGAGGGAACAAGAAGACCATCAGTTAGCAAAGATCGTATCTCAGATGCACCCACACCCTCTACCATTCAACCGGCACCTAAGAAATTCTCGCTTCCAAAATAAACCGTAGCCGCTCTGTCAAACCAGTGAATCCTTTCAACTCTATCAAAATTAGTTAACAGAGTTTCAAGTTAGAGCGTATCGTCACGAAAGAGCAAAAGCTCTTTTTGTATTCTCCCAGGTAATTTCCTGAAATCTCTCCACCGGAACATCCAAGTAATTTGACAAATACTCGCCAGTAATAGCCACGTTTGCAAAGTTGTTTTGCTTTCCTCGTAGGGGAACCGGAGACAGATAAGGCGAATCGGTCTCGACAAGAATTAGCTCAGTCTTGGCCGCGGCGGCCGCATGCCTCAAAGAATCGGAGTTTTTAAAGGTTACAATTCCAGAGAATGACATATATATGCCGTAGTCATTTGCCGCCTTGGCCTCGTTTTCCGTTCCGACAAAACAGTGAAAAATAACGCGCTCCGGAAGAACAACGGAGTCAAGAACTTCAAAGGTATCTTCCCAAGCATCGCGAGTATGGATGACTAACGTCTTGTCAAACCTTCGAGCAAGATCAATTTGAGCCTTGAATACCTCAATTTGATCGTCTCTGGGTGAGTGCTCGTAGTAGTAGTCTAACCCACATTCACCAACACCTACGATCAATCCTTCTGAGTCGGCCTTCAACAACGCTTCAAGTGACGCTACCCCTTTTTGACCACTTGCGAAGGCATCGTGAGGGTGAATTCCGATCGAAGCAAACGCGTGGATATCTGCGTCTTGCCTACGGATCGCTCGCACGTAGTCAAGTGTATCTTTTGACTTTTGTGCAGTTGTACCAACGGCAACTAGACCAAGAACGTTTTTTTCCTTTGCCAATAAAAGTTCCTCTTCAAGGTTCTCAATCTCTGGATGACAGTGACTATCAAACCAACCCACATAGTCTCCTAACTTATTCACTTTCAAGAAGGCTATCTTCATTCATGACACTTCTGATTTATTCAACTTCCAAACGGGGGAACAGGGGGGCAGATCGTTCAATGACTGCTCCACCTTTATACCTTCCAAAGGTTAACTCTTCCCGCAAGTTTACAGTAGTATCAACGCCCAAACGACTGAGGACTTTTTTACTTGATTCAGGCATTGCTGGTAGCAAGAGCAGCGACACCACTCTGAGCAGCTCTAAAACTGCTCCAATAACGTTACCGACGTACTCATTTTCAGAAGACTTCCATGGCTCTTTTTGTTCTAGATATATGTTCGCACCTCTCAGGAGTTCCATCAACGTCTCGAGCGCACCTGTAGGCTGAAAACTCTCCCAAAAACGTATGGTTTGATCTACTCTCTGATCAAACTTGAATACCTCCGGGGGCTGTAGTGGACAAGCAGGGGTAACTCCATCAAGTTTAGAGACGACCAAAGCCAAACATCTCTGCAAGAGATTACCCAAGTTATTGGCTATATCGGAGTTGTAGGTGGACACCATTCCTTCAATTGAAAAGTCACCGTCAGAGCCGAGATGAGTCTCCTTCAGCAAGTAGTATCTCATTGCATCTATCCCATACTCATTTGCAATCTCCAAAGGATCGACGGTTATGCCACTGCTTTTCGAGATCTTTTCGCCTCCTACCAATAACCATCCATGAACAATCAACTTGTTTGGAGGATCTATTCCCGCGGCCATACACATTGCTGGCCACCAGACACAGTGGAATCTCAAGATATCTTTTCCTAAGAGGTGATGTACGTGTGGCCAGTACTTATCAAAAACTCCTTGGTCGGAGTCATATCCAATCGCCGTGAGATAGTTGATAAGAGCATCATACCACACGTAAAACACGTGCTCATTGTCCCATGGTACCGGTACTCCCCAGTCAATAGAGGTTCGAGTTATGGAGATGTCCTCAAGTCCTTGGAGGATAAAACCCAAGGCCTCATTTCTTCGGGTTGAAGGAGTAACGGCTTCTGGAAAGTCTTCGTACCACTTCTTGAGAGGGTCCTGAAAAGCCGACAGCCTGAAGAAGTAGTTTTCTTCAACCATCTCAGTAACTGGTCTCAAGTGTACTGGGCAGTTGACACCTTGGACAAGCTCAGATTCGTTATAGTAAGCTTCGCAAGCTACACAGTAAAGACCCGTGTAAAGATCCTTGTAGATAAATCCGTTCTCATATATCTTGGAAAGAAAACTCTGGACAGTCCTATAGTGTTCAGGTTCTGTCGTACGGATAAAACGATCGTAGCTTATCCCAAGATCTTTCCAGGCGTCTATAAACCTTGTTGACATCAGATCGACCCACTGTTTCGGAGTCATGTTATTGTCCTGAGCAACTTGAGACACCTTGAGGCCATGTTCGTCAGTTCCCGTCAAGAAAAAGGTGTCTCTACCCCACAATCTGTTCCATCGAGCTAATGTATCTGCAACTACCATCGTGTAAGCAGTCCCTACGTGAGGTGTTCCATTCACGTAGTAGATAGGAGTTGTTATATAGAAAGAATCCGGACTAGTTTCACTCATCTAATTTTTGACCAAGACCTTTACACGTCGTATCTTACGACAATAAACCTGCCGAACGGGACATATACAATTAACACAATAAATAAAACCTAGCAAAGCTTCCCGGGTCAACTACCACAGCGAAAGTCACAGTTCAAAAGCTTTTTGAATTTGAAGGCAGATCTCGTAGTATTGAGCTTTAGACACTCCATAGACTTTGACCAATACTTCAACGACAGACTTCACACCCAAACCTTGGCGCAACAGCTCTTCTGTTAAAGCCACATGAGTTACACTTCCGTCACGCTCTTCTACTTCCGAAGCTCCCTGAATGGCGATGACGAACTCTCCTTTTCTTGGGGACGAAGCTACGGCTTGGGCAACAGTACCGATCGTTTCATAGAAACATTGCTCATGCATTTTTGTTAGTTCCCGACCTACCAGAACTCTGCGATCGTGGGGAAACGTCTCTTCAAGATCCAATAGAGTACCTTCTATTCGGTGAGGTGCTTCAAAAAGTACTACGGTCTCTCTCCTTCTGGCAAGTTCTACCAGCACAGAGATTCGCTGCGACCTTTTGCTTGGAAGGAATCCGCCAAAGTAGAAGATGTCTGAGCGAAAATCACAAAGTGAAAGTATTGCCGTCACTGCAGATGGTCCCGGAATAACGCGCGGAATAACTCCAACAGACAGCGCTGCTTTTACCATCGTTCGACCAGGATCAGAGACGTTCGGCGTGCCTGCATCGCTAACTAGAGAGACTGACTTTCCCTGTTGCAACCAACCCGCAACCACAGAAGCATCAATTGCACTACTCCCCCGCTGGGGATAGATCTCCTTATGTGCGATCTGTTGAAGGCGCAGAAGTTTGGTCGTTACTCTTGTGTCTTCTGCGACAATGCAGTCAGTCATTTCAAGTGTTGCCAGCGCCCGTTTGGATATGTCTCCAAGGTTACCGATTGGCGTCGCAATAACATAAAGTTCGCCTTTTACATCATCATCATTCAATTCATTTGCCTTCTACAAGCTCAAGTTGATCTCCAACTCTCACACCCCACGAACTACTTATCTCAGGCGGGGCAATCACCAGCCAGTGTGCTTTAGTCGGCATTCTTACCAAGTGCCACGGTCTCAGAGTAGCAAACGACAACACGCTCATCTCATGATCTAAAACCAATATGAAGCCCGACCCACGAACACCAAAGATCACAGGGACTCTCACTGCAGGAGCAACAACGACTTCGCCGGGTCCTATAGCTAGCAACCACGCTCCCCGCGCCACACTCACGCTTCGCGCGGAAGCCAAAACTGAACCGCTGTTCAACAGCCATGACATACATCTACAAACTACACAACATAAAGCAACTTGGTTCCTTTGCAACCACGAACTTTGCCAAGAAACCTAACTACGCTCGCGTCGGATATTGCTCTATGGTCTGCAGAACTCCATCTTGCCAGCAACTATATTGGTTGAGCTATGTCAAAACGAACCAACAAAAGAAAACTGAGAACAAAGAAGAAGGCTAACCATGGTAAGAAGCCGAACTGTGGACGTGGTTAACTAAATAACCTGCCTTCTATAACCTACTGCTTTGGTTACAGGCGTGGCTTGAACAACATTAAATAGAAGGCGGCCGCATATAAAAGTGCGCATACTCCTGAAGCGACTGAGATTGCTTTGGCAATGATTCCAACGTTCTCCGACTCAGCCAAAATAGCTTGATGCAGCCTTCGTTCTGCGGGAAATATCCTCATGAAGGCAACAGCTCCCGATATAATCCAAATCGCAACCGCAAGATCAAACCAGCCCTTGGTTAGATCAGGCAAATTCCTCTTACCGACCAGCAACACAATAACTCCGAACACTGGCACCAGACCTACGAACATGCCCGGAATATTTATAGATCCGTCGAAGTATTTCAGGGTCGACTCTGTAGGACCCTCTCTCAGCAACTTTCTAGAAAACACACCGCTGAAGACTACGGCACCGTAACCAATCATTCCAACTAGAACATGTAAAATAAGCAGCGTATCGTATATAGGTGAGCGATTACCCAGCACGCGTCTTCCTCAACTTTGCTGCAATGGCCGATATTTGTTGTGCTGCAGATATACATTCCTGGAGGGTGTTCTCGACACCAAAACTTACCCTTATAGAAGAAGTCGCTCTTGTCTTAGTGAGACCCATACTTAAAAGCACGTGAGACGGCTGCAGAGCGCCCGAAGCGCAAGCTGCTCCAGCAGAGACAGCGATACCTTCTTGATCGGCCAAAAATATGAGTTCTTCATTGCGGACCTCAGGAAAACAAATATTGACAATGGTGCCAAGTTGAAGCTCTCTACTTCCATTTACCATGAACTCGGCATCTCCTCGTGCCAATGAGTCTAAGAAGGCGGTGTTCAGGTTCTTTACAGCACGAAGCCTTGACTCCTTGTCTTTTTGCACCTCCTCCAAAGCTATCGCACTTGCTGCAATAGACGCTACATCTTGTGTACCACTACGCTTTTCGTACTCCTGCCCGCCACCGGATATTATCGAGGATAGATCATTTGGACTACGACTAAACAACACCCCTACACCTTTTGGTCCATGAAACTTATGTGCAGAGACAGCCATCATGTCTGAAAAGGAAAACAAATGCGCAAGATCTAGCCACGGAGCGCCTTGTACGGCATCTACCAGGATCTTTGCACGTCCTGCATGCTCTCGCACTAGCTGAGTCGCTTCTTCGATGGGTTGAATAACTCCCGTCTCGTTGTTCACCGCCATAAGGGCAAACAAACCAACCTCGCTGCCATTTTCCTTCAGTATCTTTTCAAGATCGTTTAGATCAATGGTTCCATCTAGGTTGCTTTTGACTATCTTCACCACAGGATATGTCTTTGCCGGTTCCAAGACGCAGTGGTGTTCCAGTCCAGATACTATGGCAGCTAGTTCGTCTTTTTTGCCACCTTTAATTGCGAGATTGCAAGCTTCAGTACCAGATGAGGTGAAAATCGTGCCCCTCACGTCGGCTCCAACTAACTTTGCATAATACTCTCGCTTCTCTTCTAGTATCGTCTTGGCAGCTTGAGAAACATGATGCACTCCATTTGGATTTCCAAAGTAGCTCCTTTGAACCTTAGTGTATTCGTCGAGAGCGGCGTCTGACATATGCGTCGTAGCAGCATTATCCAAATAGATAGTCACCTCAATAATGCTATCTACTCTCCTCAGCGCTGCCACTTGCATGCAAAGATAATTCAGTACGCCTTCACAGTTAGCATCCTCATGGCACAAAAAACAACAAGAAGCCCTCCCAGAAGCCGACATATAAGGACTTCCTCATACGGACAGTTTCTGGCTAAGATAGGTAAGGAGTTGACTCCAAGTGCATAAATGCATGTTAAAGTTGAGCGTCGTGACCAGAAGGTAGTCTATGAAAGCCAAAAATCAACTTAGGTTAGATCCCCTAACAGGGCGCTGGATAGCGGTAGCCGAAGGACGGTCTTACAGGCCGTCAGCTTTTTTCCCGTCGCCAGCTAATGAACATATTCCCTCAGATCGTAACTGCCCATTTTGTCCTGGGGCGGAAGACGACACGCCACCAGCTCTTGAGACCTATGGTCCTTCGGGAAGTTGGACTGTGAGAGTTGTACCGAATCTCTACCCTGCGTTCAGCGGCAGCGAACCGATGGTAACGGTTTCAAAGGGTCCTGTTTTTACGCAAGCTCCTGCCTCGGGAATCCACGAGGTGTTGATCCTTTCACAAGATCACAAGGCGACTTGGGCGGATCTCGACGAAGATCAGGTGGGGGTGATAATGGCAGCCATGAGAGATCGCATGGACGCTCATCTTCACTCAAGCGTAATTAGATACTCTCAGATAATCTTGAACCAAGGAAGAGCAGCAGGAGCTTCGTTGGAACATCCGCATGCGCAACTCCTAGGTATATCCTTCGTTCCCAGGGAGCTAGCAGATGAGCAAGCCGGGTTCTCACGTTTCGTAGGAGGATGTCTTCTTTGCGCTACCGTGGAACTCGAAAAGACTATTGGAGAAAGAGTCATAGTCGAAGAGGAAGAGGCAACTGTAATATCACCTTTTTGGGCCCAAAGTGCATTTGAGATGCTTATCATTCCAAAGAGTCACGGACCTCACTTGCACACCTCTTCACCCTATGAACTAAAGTCCACCGGCATCGCCATAAAGAAAGCCCTAAATAAACTAAGAAATCAAGTCGGTGACATAGCCTATAACTTAGTATTTCACTCCTCGCCTTATAGGGCAATTGGCAACTTTCACTGGCATGTCCATCTATTTCCTAAACTCACCACCAAAGCCGGATTCGAACTTGGAACTGGGGTCTCAATAAACATCATCTCGCCTGAGCTTGCAACCAAAGTTCTATTAGGCGCGGAAGAGATTGACGGCACAAAAGCAGGAAGGTAAAGTCCATACGATCATGAAAGTAAGTATCAGAAGGTCTCTACCTTTTCCCAAGTCAGTTGTGTGGAAGGAGATCTCGCAGATTGAACGTCATTCACTATGGATGACAGACGCTGAACGCATTGAGTTCCTCTCGACTAAAAAAACAGGTGCAGAGGTCGAGTTCGACTGTCTGACAAAAGTTGGGCCCATCACCGTCAAAAACCGAATGAAGGTCACAAATTGGGACGAACCTAACTCCATCTCAGTCATTCACAAGAGCATATTTAAAGGCGAAGGCATCTTATCCTTGCGCCACCTCTCTCCAGAGTACTGCGAGATCCAATGGAACGAACAAGTTACCTTTCCCCCAATGTTTCTGGGTCCCTTGGGGGAACGTATAGCAAAACCGGTACTAGAGCGCATCTGGAAGAAAGACCTCGAACAGTTAGAGTCCTTGCTTACGACATCAGAATGAAGACGTACATCTGTTCATCCGTATATCGTAAGTCCTCCAAATTGCACAGATTCGTATAGATCTAGATAGCATTCGCGTTGAACTCGAACACTTAAGGTTACCAAAACAGAAACCAAACATAAACCTACTCACTCAGGTGCAGGCAGGTTCCCTCCAGTCCTTACCCATAGTGAGCCAAGAGTTCCACACACAACTTCCACTTGTCCGCTGTAGATACACAACACATGTGGGATGCCCCACGATTCCTTCTGCAATCAACTGTGACGTAGCATCTCGATTAACTTTCTGGAGATGAACTCACTTTTTTTGGACATCCGAACTCTTCGGAGATGTTCTGAGTCATATCGCAGATCATCTCCGTATTTGGCCCTTTGGTTTTCAGCTTCCGTGCTAGTCCTGATGCGCTCAAGATTTCTCCTTTGTCCAGCCAAAAGCCGCACTTCGTAGTTCTATTTAACGTAACTCCGTCATTCTCACAAGTCCCAGCAGTGCCCACAAATTGAATTCCGAACTCCACAGACGGTCTCAGCATGACTCCGGGCGCAACGAACGTACCCATATATACCTCAGATCCACAATACAAACACGCCGACGAATAGCTCAGACGCATCTTGACATTGGAAAATAACCAAAAGAGGTAGAATCTTCGAACTGCTCAAGAACTGTCCAACTGTGTACACAGAAGCAATGTTCCGTCCACAAGTCCTGTGTAATTCATGTCACTAAAAACAACTGGCAATGTTTACTTGTAGCTGATCTAAGTCTTACTCTGATGGTCTGAAGCAGACTAGATTAAACTGCTTCTAAGATTCAAAATCCTCTTCAACCACGTATCACTTGTTGCAGAACGCATATATCTCAGATCTCTTCCCACATGCCCTTTGGATGAAAGAAGGTTCCGCTGGGAGTATGTCGATGACTTTGTCTCTGACTAAGATACGTAGGTCGCACCTACGATTGGGCGATTTAGCATATAAAGCTCTGCAGATCCGAGATAAGGCTGTCCTCCAAAGGTGAAGACTCCGCCTAAGTCTGATACCATCCCATAGCCAACACCGCCGGGGCTCGTCATAGCAACGACACTCTCGTTTAACGCTGTGCCGCCCATGGAACCGTAGAAGTTAGCGTCCCCAAAACTAAACACACCACCATCTGAAGCGACTAGCCAATAGCCCTTCCCATCTGGGGTAGAAGCCATACCTACTATTGGTTTATTTAGCGGTTTCCCGCCCATGGAACCGTAGAAGTTAGCGTCCCCAAAACTAAACACACCACCATCTGAAGCGACTAGCCAATAGCCGCCCGATAGCTTCCCGTTGCCAGCAGAAAGGGCTCCCTGAAGTTGTGTGAAAGAGTCTTCTATTGGAACTGATCCTAAAGAATTAAACGTAGCTGCTACGACAACTAAGGCGAAAGAATACGTAAACGCTAAATTCGCAACCTGTGCAATCCCCATAAAGACGCCGTTAGATCCGCCACCACCGAGAAGTAAGTTGTCCCTATGCATCCAACACCCCGGGAAACCTGGCTCGGGACAGGAGATGTTCGAAGATCCAAATCCGTCGTCATACATCCATGTGTAATAGACGACTAGAGGATTACTTGCAGCGGTAGAACCAAACCAGTTCGAACCCACTGCAACCGTACGCACGCCATCTACGATCTCATTTGCACTGACGTTAGGGTCTGTATTTTCCGATGCACCCGCTCGCGCATACGCATTTAAAGACGGTAACTCGCCCAAGATTGGTTGTAGACCATAAGAAGCACGATCTTGGTTCACAAGAAGCAAAATTTGGCTATCTGGGGACAGGGCATAAAACCCACTAGGTAGCTGGTAGTTCGAAAGCCCTAAAGAAGCACGGCCCGCATTTAGTGCTCCAACTACGGATTCCTCGCAGCTAGTTGAAGCTTGACTCACGCAAGCCGATGAAGACAAAACAGAACCAATGTTACCAGGATCGTTAACTGGTGGATTAATCGGCAAAGTAGCTGTAACTAATGAATCCTTTGGTTGGGAGTATGTCGTCGTGGAACCATACCCAAAAGTACTCGATAAGCCGATAAGTGTTAGCAGAACGACAGCAATTAACCCTCGAGACCGAAGACTTATGCTATTCAATGTCGATACTCCTAAGTATTAGATCTGTATTTATAAGGTAAGATTAGTGCGTCTTTATTAAGACTAGCCAGGGTGGTATTTTAGCCATCCCTACGGTAAATTTACGTGCCCCTCAATAGTCTCAACGCTGTAACGAGAACTATCGACTTTGAACTCCAAAAACCATGAATCCTTAGTGACAAGCTTTGAAAAACCTTATCCATCTCTTGGTTCCTAACGCACATCCAGCACCTTTCGACGAACGTCAGACAATCCCAAAACAAACCGAAAGGTAACGTCCACAAGCAGAGAACTAAGAGCCACCTCTACCCGGGACTCTGTGCCTGAAGGACAAATCCACAAGGTAAGACTCATAGAGGTTATACCGAAACCGATATTGAGTCATAGTTTTCTGCCTATCCAACTTGTCAGCCAAAATTACTTTTCAAAATGTCGCGAATCTCTCGACTCTCATGAGTAAAGCTTGCACAGCAGCTCAAAGTAGTTCTTGCGACTCAGCTCGGAAGTCCCGACACGCGGTTATCACTTCAGTTACGGTTCCCCTTTGTTGTCTTTGGGGTCCTGCGGATGTGGGTGAGAAACAGGCAAGTTTAAATTATAGCGAACCCCAGCCATACGAATAAGGAAACAGACTGAAGCCGCGACGATAGCCATAGCTCCGTTGTAGAAGTGGTAATTCAAACTCAGTGCAGTGATAACAGCTCCACAAGCTGCGGGAACAGCGTAAAGATCGCTTGAGAGCACAGTCGGTACTTTTTTGATAAATACGTCACGTACTGTACCACCGCCAACACCGGTGATCGTTCCCAAAACGACCGATTGAAAAAGCCCAAGGTGAGCGGCAAAAGCGGCAGCGGTTCCTGTAACACAAAAAAGCGCGAGACCAGCTGCGTCCAACACGGTGATAAACCGTTGAAATCGCATCCACAGGTGGCGAGCCCAAAAAGCAACAAAGCCGGCCCCGGTTCCTACGACAAGATATCGCCAATCCAAGAAGGCGGCAGGAGGCAGTGATCCTATAAGAACATCGCGAATAATGCCGCCTCCTAACGCAGTAATCACGGCAAGTACAACGACTCCAACTATGTCGAGGTTCTCGGCCTCCATGGCCGTTAGGGCACCATTAAGCCCAAACACGAAGGTCCCGGCGAGTTCCAGAACTATCTGCAATGTCGGACCTGTATCCAATGTTGTCACCATAGTTGGACAAGTATAAAAAGTGTGGAGGTCATTAGCGACGTTGGAGATCACCCTAACGACTTACATATCGGACACGAGCCGTTGGCTAGCAACATGGGTCAGTATACCAACCTGAACCTCAGATAAGTAACCAATGATTGAAATCATTGACCCCGGTTCCTGACCGAAATCAATAACTCAATACCCCTGACACTGATTTTTGGAGATCTTGGGACCTTGCTCTTGAATTTGGGAATTGACTCGGACTCAATCTCCTAGATCAGGGCGTTGATCACCGCGATCTAGGAAGATCACAAAGACGAATTAGATCACGTCATGATATTTCAAGTAGTCTGACAACTTTACAACGTTGAACTGCGACACAAACGATTCGTACCCACTTCAAGCACGTCGAAGAGTTGCATAGATGGGAAAGTGGAGGATATTGTCAAGGTTTGTCTCGTCATCAAGAACTGCCCGATACGAGACCCTGTACCTGTACGCGTTTGATAGATGCGGTGGAAGAAACGTGACCACATCCAGCCAGCGGGGAGCTGGAGTCACAGGTGCGGACTGATGTCGTGTCCAACGCTACCGTCTACTTCCCAAGGTCGTTCAGACGGCAAGAGCGAGACAGCGGTGTCCAAGAACTCCGTCGCCACCGCATGGAATGTTTTCGAGACGTCGCTAAAGGACGGTCGTGCTCCATACACAAGGTCATTAACAAAGACGGCATAGTTATTGACTGCCTCAGGGTCGGTTTTAAGAAGATTGAGTTCATTTCGCAAAACACTCAAGGGACGCTCCCTGAAGACTGGAAATCATTCACCACCGTATTGTCGTGCTTCTTGGGCAAGCGTATCTACAAAAATCGGAGCAGCCTTAGCGACCACAGAAGAATCTGTGCTTGCGATACTATGCACGTCGTAAAGGTGTCGTACAAGTCGCGGATCATACCGATAGGAGAGTTCTGGATTTGCCTTGTGTTCCGCCGTGCGCCGAAGGTACGAAATGACCTTATCAGATATAATGTTAGGCAACGATACCATCGGAACTGGCTGTGATTGCAACTGTTGCCCGACTCTATGTCTTTCTAAAATGTCTCGTACCTCTCGGTGCTCGATGTTAAACGGCCGATCCACCTCCATTAGTTCTACCTTGATATAAGGACGTAGTGATGGCGCATCTGTAGTAAAGGCTGACTCATAAACAACCGCTGCTCTAATATAACGATTACTATCTCTACCGATAATCTCACCGTTAATTTCGAATCCTGCTTCACGCAAAGCTCGGCCAAGTTCGGCCTTCAGTATTGAAAGTGCTTTAGACTTGGAGTTCTTAGATGGAAAACTTGGTGCAATCACACGAAAGTCCACGTCTTCGGAGATCCGCTCAATGATCCCCCAACCCTGCGACAATGACGTTCCGCCCGAGAATATGAGCTGAAAACCTTGATCACCGCCGACTTTTGCCACTTCAAGAACCACGTCTTTAACCATGACCTCTTTTTCTAGTATCGAAGGTTCAAGAGGCTGTAAAGAAACGGATTGGCTACGGAGAACGTCTATGTCGGTGAGTTGTTGTTCGCTAAGACCTCTCATACCGCACTCCCCCGTTGAAAAGCTTGCGTCGGATACGACTCTTTCCCACATCGATCATTGCGAAAGGAGGTACTTGAGTAGATCGTCCTTCGTTGTACTCCCTAACTAACAGTCCAGGTTGTGGGTCTACACCCATCTTTCTTAGAAAAGATGCAGCCACAGCCGAGTTATCAAACTTCTGAATCTTGTATCCTGCATAACGCTCTCCAGTAAGAACTCTAGACGGAGTGTAAACTCCATATCCCGCACGGTAGAGGGTCTTATCCTTTACTAGTTTTCGAAGTACGCTGGCAACGGCAGATCGGCTTCCGAACTTAGCAAACTCACTGGTAAGGAATGCAGCGTCAGATGATGAAGCTATATATGTGCGTATTCTCTCTTCTACCGTAGCCATCGTTGCCACCTCATCTCGTGTAATGATAGTTTCTACTTCATTATAGCAACGCACATGTACGATATATCCTGGTCATTAGCCTATTGGTACAAAACGGCAACCGGTGAGTCCTAGCTGTCAGGAAAGTTGTCGCCTGCTCGGTAACCTAGGAATCCAACAGTACGGGAATGATGAGTAAAGAGTTCGCAAGCTTTAATTTAAAACGCGAGTATCCATTGGAGCATCTCAATAGATGCCTGGTACGAGTCGCCATAGGTGACCGACGTCCTTTGGTTTACACGAGGCTCACTCATTACAATAGCCCTCAGACAAACCTCTGTCGCCTTGGTCTAAACCACAAGCTTGGCCAGGGTTTGAGAGATTAAGCATCCCATGCAAGTCCATGCCAGCAATTCGATGCCATTTAACACAACAGTATCAGAGTTTCCCAAACAACCAATTGTCCAAGAAGCTCGAGGCTCGTCGCGTTGATTTTACTAACCGCTAGTACTTCACTCTTCAGTCGATGGAGACAAAAGATAAACGACGCTGAGCGCCGGCAAGGTTACAGGAAGAACTAGTTTTCCCCCATATATTACAGACGGTGCAGCTACCGACGTTTTGACAGAGCCGAAGTTTCCCTTTCCTGAGCCTCCGTAGTACTCTGAGTCCGTGTTTAACACCTCAGTCCACGTACCTACTCTTTCAACCGGAACCTCGTAGTCGTATCGGTCAGCAAGAGAAAAGTTAGCTACACATAGGAGTACGGCGTCGAAGTGGGGAACTTTCCTCGAAAATGCAAACGTGTTCGAGTCTCGGTCGTCAACAATAGCCCATGAAAAACCATCTGGTCTATGATCTCCCAGATATAACTGAGGTGTATCTCGATACAATAGATTAAGATCTGATACAAGTCTCTTTAACTTTTGCCCCAACTCTGAAGAACCTAGATCAGGTCGTACCTCATCGCGCCATTCATACTGTTGTCCGGACTCTGATCCCATAAACAACAGCTTCTTACCAGGATATGCCCACATCCACGCGTACAGAGATCTGAGGTGGGCAAATCGCTGCCACTCGTCACCAAACATCTTGGCATATAGAGAGCCTTTTTGGTGAACAACCTCGTCGTGAGAGAGTGGAAGGACAAAGTTCTCTGAAAACGCGTACAGGAGGCCAAAGGTTATCAGGTCATGATGGTACTTGCGGTAAATCGGATCAAAGGAAAAATACTCTAAGGTATCGTGCATCCATCCCATATTCCACTTAAATCCAAAACCCAAACCTCCGATGTCAACACTTTGAGTCACCTTCGGGAACGCGGTAGACTCCTCTGCAAAGGTGGCAGCTCCTTTAGAAAGTAGTGGAACCATGGTGTTGACTTCCTGCAGCAATGAGATGGCACCTAGGTTCTCCCTTCCTCCATAGGTGTTAGGGATCCAGTTGGATCTTGAATAATCCAGATATATCATTGAGGCAACAGCATCGACTCTAAGGGCGTCTATATGATACCTACTGATCCAAAAATGCGCCGAGGATAGAAGAAAACTTCTTACCTCCTTGCGCTCGAAGTTGAAGATCGCAGATCCCCAGTCTGGATGGATGCCTTGGATCTCATCGAGATGCTCATAGAGCGCGGAACCGTCAAATCTGAAGAGCCCATGAGCATCGGTGGCAAAGTGTCCTGGAACCCAATCCAAAATTACCCCGATGCCTTCGTTGTGGAAAGCGTTGACCAAATTCGCAAACTCCGGAGGCGTCCCCCACCTAGCAGAGGGGGAAAAATACGATGTTCCTTGATATCCCCAAGATCCTCCAAATGGATGTTCGTTTATCGGCATCAGTTCTACGTGAGTAAAACCAAGCTCCTTGACGTATCGAACAAGTTCATCAACCGCGTAAAGGTAACTCTGTTCGTTCCGACCGTGCATGAAAGATCCAAGGTGTACTTCATAGATTGAAACTGGCGAATCACCAATCCATCCCGGCCGGTTCTGCATCCAGTCGTGATCCGTCCACTGAAACTCTAAAGTATCAATTACTCGCGATCCCGTCTTTGGCGGAGCCTCAGTCCATAGTGCGTATGGGTCAGCTTTCTCGATTCGATCACCTGAAGCTGTCTCTATCGAAAACTTATATACATCACCAGGCCGGCATTGCTTAGATACGTACTCCCAAACCCCCGAGCTTCCTTGGGGCGACATATATCCATATCTATAGTCCCATCCATTAAAGTCCCCAATGACAGACACAGAGCGCGCCGCAGGTGCCCACACGCCAAAGTGAACCGCTGACTCTCCTTGAAACTCTCCAAAGTGCGCGCCAAGAAACTCCCAACCCATCTGATGCCGACCTTCACCAAACAAGTAAAGATCCAGATCCGAGGCATATCTAAGTTCGTTCATCGCTTTGTTCACCTCCACCATCAAACAGGAAACTAGCCGGAATCGCGACTAGACCCCGTTGCGCCCTGACTTCGTACTCCAACTCATAGACGGCCTTTTCGATCTTCAGGAGCTCATAAATCTTTCGGTCAAATACTGTCTCAGCTGAGTCGAGACTATCTGCAAGATGAGTCGTGTATGCCTCAACAAATGCCTCCTCTAGCTCAGACACCCGACTCCCCTTTTTAGACAGATATCCGCTTTCGAAGCTGGCATAGTGAATGGATCTTGCAATACCTGCGAGGTCATACTCCGGACGCCCAAACCACTGTCCCGTCTCTCCAAGCACCTCACCTTCAAAGTCGATCACAACTTGACGATCCTTATACAACAGTATCTGACCAAGGTGCAGGTCTCCATGGATTACTTGAATCTGGCATCTGGTATTGCCTTCTCCTTCAGTCGCACTTAAGTTCACTCCAAGTTGGGATGCTTTGGTCAGCTCAGAGAGACGCTCAAAGACCCGATCCAGCTGATTTGTGTCATACATAGAACTAGCCGGCGTGGTCTTCAACAACGTGATACGCTCTCTTACTCTATCACAAGAGTGGGCATATAGTTGATTGGTACTTAGAGAACCAGTTCCGAACACCCCTCTAAGCGCCTTATGTAACCTAAAAAGTGTAGCGCCTAAGTTCGATAAGTACCCCTTGACCTTTTCAGTCTCACCCCGAATTAGCAGATCTTTTACCACGCCATAAAGATCTCTGCTACCATCTAGTGACTCTAAGACCAAGTGCGAACTATATCCACAAAGCTCGCCTGCCCCAATCACTCGTGGAACTTCACCTTCTAAGACCCCTAAAAGAGCTTCCAACACTTTAACTTCTCGATTTTTGTGGGCGACTAGCCGCCTATAGAGTTTGACATAAAGATCACCATAGATAAATGAGGTATTGGACTGTTCAAAGCTCTTTGAAGAAAACCTCACATCTTTTCGAGGTATCGCTAGATCTCCAAGTAACGCTTTTTGTCCAACCAAATTAGAACACGCATCGTAAAGAAACCACGACCGACCATCGGGTCTTGATACCTCGACGACAGTCAGTGCGTTCATAGGTTCCAAAGACACCATTACCGGAAGGTTCCAGAACTCTCCACTCTCGTCTTTTGCCATAACACGCAACAAAAAAGGTGGGACTTTCTCGTCACCTTTTTTTGTACAGACCAAATAGTCCAATTTGGCACTTTGAGATCCAAGATACCAACGAGATCCTTTCACAAATCGCTCGATCTCTCCAAAAGGTACAGCGCCGTCAGCCGATCCTAAGAACTCTCCCAGAGAAGTGAGTTGGCCGTCAGTTTCTGCCTTATCACTCTCGTTCATCCTCATACCCCCAACAAGGTTGGCTAGTTCTACTCAGTCGCCAAATCGAACCAAAATACTCCGTAAGGCGGTAGGGTAAAAGCATAACGACTGATCTCCACCATCGGGAAAGGAACACGACCTAGAAGCTCGTAGGGCACCTTGCCAATATATTTGGAAAGGTCCAATGAGAGGGGTTGAGCCGACTTCGAAAGGTTGTTAACACACAGCACGTGCTTGTCCTCTTCTTCAATCGATCTCACGAATGCAAAGCAACTGAGGTTGTTGGAGTTTAAAACCTGCAGCGATCCCACTCCGAAGACTCCTTCGGAGCGACGGATCCACATTAAGTGACGAAGCCACCTTAAAAAGGAGGACGGGTTGCGCATCTGCGACTCAACGTTCAGTGCCTCATATCCATAGACAGGATCCATGTTCGGAGGAAGGTATAGTTTAGCGAAATCAGCCCTAGAGAATCCTCCGTTGCGATCAGGTGTCCATTGCATGGGAGTACGCACGGAGTCCCTGTCTCCCAAGTAGATGTTATCTCCCATGAGTATCTCATCTCCGTAGTAAAGGATAGGAGAACCAGGTAACGAGAGCAGTAGCGCATGGAGCAACTCGGCGACCCTTCTATCATTATCGATAAGAGGCGCAAGACGTCGACCTATTCCAACGTTTCTACGCATAAGAGGATCAGCGGCGTATGCACGATACATAAAGTCCCGTTCTTCCTCTGTAACCATCTCCAGAGTGAGTTCGTCGTGGTTGCGAAGAAATATTCCCCATTGACATCCGCTTGGGATCTCCGGGGTCTCTTCGATCGTCTCAGTTATGGGACGGGCAGACTCCATCTTAACTGACATAAAAAGTCGAGGCATGATCGGGAAGTTAAAGCACATGTGACACTCATCGCCGTCTCCAAAGTAATCCACCACATCTTTGGGCCATTGATTAGCCTCCGCCAACAGTACCTTGTCCTTGTGTCGAGCATCGATACGTGAACGTATGAGCTTTAAATAGTCGTGCGTCTCTTGAAGATTCTCACAGTTAGTACCTTCTCTCTCAAAGAGATAGGGTACGGCATCTAATCTGAAACCGTCCAGTCCTCTGTCCAGCCAGTAGTCGAGAACGCTTACCATCTCTTCTTGAACCTCTGGGTTATCATAGTTGAGGTCAGGTTGGTGATAAAAGAAACGATGCCAGTAGAACTCTTGACGCTCCTGCGAATACGTCCAATTCGAAGTCTCCGAGTCAACGAAGATAATCCGAGCTCCCTTATAGGCCTCGTCGGTATCTGACCAGACGTACCAGTCCGCCTTGGGATTGCTTCGGTCTCTTTTGGACTCTAAAAACCATGGGTGTTGATCTGAGGTGTGATTCATGACAAGATCAGCGATAACTCTAATATTTTTTTGATGAGCTCGACCGATTAGGGTTTCCAGTTCACTCACATCGCCGTACGCTGGCAAGACGGTTAGAAAATCAGATATGTCATACCCGCCGTCTCGCAACGGAGATCTGTAAAACGGAAGGAGCCAGATACAGTCCACTCCTAACCACTCCAGGTAGTCAAGCTTGTCGATCAGTCCTCGAATATCACCGGTGCCGTCATCATTAGAGTCGTGAAAACCCCTGATCAGAACCTCGTAAAAGATAGCCTCTTGAAACCAATTTTGACTCTGTTGGGACACCTCACCACCTCACATCATTGCCTAAAGGTCAAAGATACCAGGTGTCCTGGAGTCTTGGTTGGGTCAAGCCTAATGAAGTTATGACCTTTGCGGAAGGTATAGATCTCTCCGGTAAGGACGTCAAAACCTTCGGCTTCATGAAAGACCTTGTCTCCAGGGAAAAACTCAGGAAGATACACAGCGCCCTCTGTGATACCTTTAGTGTCAAAGTTACAGACCACAAGAACATAGTCGTCCTCATCATCAGCAAACCTTAGAAAAGCCAAAAGGTTTTCACCTTCGGTAGGCAAAAATACAACGTTGCCTAAGCGTTGCAAGGCCACATGCGATCTTCTGAAGACATTGACGACGGAGATCAACTTATCTAATGCACCACCGGCAATGTAGTCACGCTTTTTGATCTCATACTTCTCCGAGTTCAGATACTCCTCCGACTCAAGAGAAAAGGGCTCATTCTCCAGGAACTCGTATCCCGAGTAGATGCCATAGCTTGGCGATAGCATAGACGCGAGCACGAGTCGTAAGGCAAAGTCAGATCGAGATCCCCACCTAAGAACTCCTGTCAAAATATCGGGCGTATTGGGCCAGAGGTTAGGGCGAAAGTAGCTCATGATCTCTTTGCTGTAAAGTTCATTTACATAACTTGAAATCTCCGAAGGAGTATTTCGCCACGTGAAATAGGTATAGCTTTGGGAGAATCCAACCTGAGCTAGCTTGTACATAATTTTAGGGCGCGTAAAGGCCTCAGCCAGAAAGATCACATCCACGTACTCCTCACGAAGGGCTGATATCAACCATGTCCAAAATGAGATAGGTTTGGTATGAGGATTGTCTACCCGAAAGATTCGCACCCCTTTTTCAATCCAAAACCTGACAACTCGAAGAATCTCATTCCAAAGAGCCACTCGATCTACTTCTCTAGCTGGGAAAAAGTCAATGGGAACTATGTCTTCGTAACGCTTAGGCGGGTTCTCTGCAAAGGCAATCGAGCCATCGGAACGGTGCACAAACCATTCAGGGTGATCGACAACCCAGGGGTGATCTAACGAGCACTGCAACGCCAGATCCAAAGCGACTTCAACTCCAAACCCAGCAGCAACTCTAAGCATCTCATCAAAGTCATCGAATCCACCTAAGGACGGGTCGATACTGTCGTGTCCGCCGAGTCGCGAGCCGATCGCCCATGGACTACCGACGTCGTCTTTCTCTGCAAGTAATGAGTTGTTTCTTCCTTTCCGTTTTGTCACACCAATAGGGTGTATCGGTGGGAGGTAAAGGATATCCACGCCCAGGTCTACCAGATGAGGAAGGACATCCACAACTCCTTTGAAACCTCCGACTGATCTTGGGAAAAGTTCATACCAAAACCCAAAAGTAGATCTCTCTCTCTCAACGACAACTTCAAAGCTAATTTCTGTAACATCACTCTTGTAAAGTGGCAAACCGCACACGTCAGACAAGCGCACGTCCGACAAGAGGTTCTCCAACTTATCAAAGTCGTCTTTGGAAGTATTCACGTCACCGTGACCTTGTTTTATCGAGTCAAGCGTAGCCAGCGCCACGCCTAAGACATCTTTAGTTACTTCGTCCAAAACCTCACCAAGATTTGGGTAAATCTCCTTAAGGAGTTTTGAAGAAGATTTTGTCTTTGCGAGACTTCTGCATCGATGACTCGCCTCAGATACAACGTCTTCAAAGTCCAACAGATCAGCTACGTTGGCACGTACGCGTGCTCGCAATGCATCCAGACTCTTTCGGTAAGAGTCTTCCCACGCAAGAATCCGAAGTCTCTGTTTGCCCAACGCCCCAGGGGTAAAGGTGACAGCGTACGTATCGTTTCCTAGCTCTTGAAAAGGCTCCCGCTTTTCTAATCCGCCCTCTTCATACACAAGAAAGACTCTGAGCGGAGTGGAGGGAAGCGAAAAAGCATCACAGACGACTTTGAGGGGTTGATATCTGGTGGCTTTCGGAGGCATCTTTGACTCCAAAACGGGTGTTCTGAGGTCCAAACTTACCTTTTCTGCGGCCACAATAACCTCCCTTTCAACAAGAACACCTAGCTACATAGAGTATTATCTCAACCGGTCATCCGAAGAGGTGTCAAGCAAATAACCTGTGATATGTGAAACCACTACATAGTTTTAGAGTCGAACGTTCAATACCTGAGAACTTATCCCCACTTACACAAGTGGCAAGTAACCTACGCTGGGCATGGGACCGCCAGAGCCAAGACCTGTTTCGGTGGATCGATCCCAAGATATGGGAAGAGACCGATCATAACGCTTTTCATCTCCTAGAGCACGTATCAAATGACAGACTTGAAGAGCTGTCCAACGACTCACGTTTTACTGAGTTCCTAAAAAAAGTGAGCAGCGATCTCGATGCTTATCTGAAGTCAGAGTCTTGGTTTCAACAAATAGACTCCTCTATCTCGGCAATAGCATACTTTTCTCCGGAGTTTGGAATCTCATCCGCCCTTCCACAGTATTCAGGTGGACTAGGCGTACTAGCTGGCGACCATTTAAAGTCTTCTTCCGCTTTGGGAGTACCGATCGTCGGTGTGGGTCTTTTCTATCGCTCAGGGTACTTTCGTCAAGGCGTGACCCCGCGAGGAAATCAATTTGAGCGATATCCAAACTTGAATCCCTTAGAGGTGGGACTTGAAGCTCCTGACTCCGCAAATGAAGTAGCTCTGCGTCTTGGTGAAGAGGAGGTTATCGTAAACATCTGGCGGGCCAAGGTAGGCAGAGTCAATCTCTATCTCTTAGATACAGACAACGAACACAATCCTCCCCACCTTCGCACAATTACTGATCGCCTTTACGGAGGTGACGTCGAACACCGCCTGAGACAGGAGATCGTCCTTGGAGTTGGAGGTGTACGGGCTTTACGAACCCTGGGAGAAAAAGTTGAGATCTACCACTCAAATGAAGGGCACGCTGGTTTTTTGGGACTCGAACGCCTGCGTGAGCTAATATCTGAAGGTTTCCAGTTCAAAGAAGCTGTTGAGGTCGTAAGAGCATCCAACATCTTTACAACGCACACTCCTGTCCCCGCGGGAATCGACCTATTCCCTGTGGATCTCATGTACAAGTATCTCTCCTACATCGCTACTGAGTGCAAAGTGGACATGAGCGATATTCTCGCACTAGGTCACTTTGCAGAAGAGCCCGTTGAAGCGCCCTTCAATATGGCGATTATGGGAATGAGGCTTGCCTCTTCGGTAAATGGTGTATCAAAGCTACACGGCCAAGTTTCAAGAGAGCTATTTTCTGGCGTTTGGCCTGAGCTGGAACACTCCCAAGTTCCCATAGGACACATAACCAACGGCGTACACCCCTCTACGTGGACTGCCCACGAGTTCTCAGATCTTTACTCAAGTTCCGTACATCCAAATTGGGCCAACGCATCCGCTGAGGAATGGAGTTCATTTAGTGACATTCCCGACGAAATCCTTTGGCAGACCAAAGAAGGACTAAGGTCCAAGATGGTGCCTGAGATTCGAAGAAGGTTGAAAAACGCCCTCATAGCTTCCGGATGGGAAGAGGTCAACCTAGGGTGGTGTGACAGCGTCTTAGACTCCAAAACCCTTACCGTCGGATTTGCACGAAGATTTGCTCCTTACAAACGAGCCGACCTCTTGCTTTCGCAGACCGAACGACTTCTTGAGCTGTGCCTATCTGCTGACAGACCCGTTCAGTTCATATTCGCGGGCAAAGCACATCCAAAGGACGAACCAGGAAAGGAGATTGTAAGGAGGGTATTCGACTTCGCTTTTCACTCACCGGCCCGATCTAGATTCGTCTTTGTTCCAGATTACGATATGTCCTTAGCCAAGGCCCTCTACCATGGATGCGACATATGGCTCAATACTCCAACGCGACCGCTTGAAGCCTCCGGAACCTCCGGCATGAAAGCTGCACTCAACGGTGCCCTGAATCTATCGATCCTAGATGGCTGGTGGGCCGAGATGTTTGATGGCGCGAACGGCTGGGCTATTGCGTCGGCTCCCTCTGAGTTCTACGAAGAAGAGAAGTCTCGCTTAGAGTGTGACTCTCTTTTCAGTATCTTAGAAGAAAGTGCCGTCTCAGAGTTCTACGACCGTGACCCCGATCAGATTCCACGTAGGTGGACGACGCGTATGAAACACTCCATCTCAACTTTGGCGCCCAAGGTTTCCGGCCATCGGATGGTAAGTGACTATGTGACCCAGCTGTATGAACCTGCAGCACGACGAAGTCATGTTCTACAAGCGAACAACTCGGCCAGAGCAAAAAGCCTCTCGACCTGGAAGGAGCAAGTGAGAGCGCAATGGCCTTCGGTCGCGGTAAAAGGGGTCGAAATCGTCAGCAAAGTTGATTCAGACGAAACCATTCAAGGAAAAGCTGTCGTACAGGTACAGGTGTTCACCGGTCAACTGAACGCCGAGGACATCAAAGTTTCGGTGATATGGGGCAAGATTGACAGCCATGGAGATCTGCTTCCAGAACATTCAGAAAGTGCTTTGTTAAAGTCACACACCTCTCATGAAAACATAGCTCTTTACGAGTGCGAACTAGAGATACTTGGTCAAGGCACCTTTGGCATGGTAACCTCAATACTCCCGTATCACCAAGATTTAAACTCCCTTTATGAGATGGGGTTGCAGATCCTGGCATAAAACTCCTGGAGTTAACGCTTCAACGACAACATCCGCTTGGACGTTTTGTCAACGACCTGAGAACTTGGCCTTGCCGGGTCCGTTTTCAAAAAAGGATTTTATGCCTATCTCCGCATCTTCGCTCCTGAACGCCTCCGCAAAGGCCCTGAGTTCAAGGTTCAGACCGCGTTCCAAGGAACTTTCTATGCCCTGGTCTATGGCATACTTAGCCAGCGACTGCGCCGTCAAAGCACCCCGCGCAAACGATTCCGCCCAAGCAACCGCACTGGGCAACACAGAATCGTCTGAAACTACCTTATCGACAAGTCCAATCGCGAGTGCCTCTTCGGCCAGCACCTGACGTCCACTCAATATTAAATCCTTGGCCCTAGAGACACCAATCAACCTCGCTAGACGTTGTGTTCCTCCGCCTCCTGGAATAATACCTAGGAGGATCTCCGGTTGGCCAAACTTGGATCTTTGCCCTGCAACTCTAAAGTCGCATGCCAGTGACAGTTCACACCCTCCTCCCAGTGCATAACCATTGACGGCCGCGATAGTAACACGAGGTATCATGGCGATTGCACCTAGGGCCCTATGAAACAACTGGCCTAGCTCAAGAGCTCTCGCGGAGTCTTGAAACTCTGAAATCTCTGCACCAGCTGCAAAGATTTTCTCACCGCCGGTTAGGACAACTGCCTTTGGCGGCGACACTATGAAACCTTCAGCGATCTGAGCAAGCTCCAAGAGTAGGTCGCTTGAGAGGGCGTTCATCTTAGGACGATCCAAAGTAACTACAGCTACTTCTGCTTCACCAATGGAGACGTGTACGTATTTACCCATACTTCTCAATGTAGCTCAACACGGGAACAACCTAGTCTAGTTGTCCAAGATCCTCCTTAAAATCTCACGCGCTGCCTGAGTTGGCTCCAGCTCTCCCTTTTTCACACTTTGTCGCAGGCGAGCAAAACTATCAAGTTCTTGTAGAGATCTTTCAAACAAACGTAGCAGGGCCTTATCGAACTCGCCCAAAGCTCTGTTCTCTCGTTTTTGCACAATCTCACCAGAGTCTGTCAAAAACTCTTTATGTGCCTGGAGAGCAGCTGCTAACTCAGCTATTCCCTGACCACTTGAAGCTACCGTTTCGATAATTGGAGGGCGCCATTTCTTTGGCGCAGAGAAATCCAGCATTGCATCTAGATCTTTCCTCGTCTGACGAACCCCATCCCGATCTGCTTTGTTGATCACGAATATATCGGCTATCTCCAGCAGTCCTGCCTTATTAGCTTGTATCGAATCACCCCACAGTGGATTCAAAACTACAACCGTTGTATCAGAGGAACCCACTATGTCTACCTCGACCTGGCCAACGCCAACTGTCTCAACGAGAATCTCGTCGAAAGAGACGAGTTCAAGAACTCTGAGAGTAATCGGCACCGCTAAAGCGAGACCGCCTAAGGAGCCTCTAGTTGCCATGGAACGGATGTAAACTTTGGGATCCAATGCGTGGGCTTGCATCCGCACTCTATCACCAAGGATCGCTCCTCCCGAATAAGGAGACGTGGGGTCAACTGCTAAAACCGCCACCTCGTCGTCTTTTTTCCTGTAAAACTCAATCAAGCGACCAGTTAGCGTTGACTTTCCCGCTCCGGGAGGCCCGGTGATACCAATTAGGAATGAGCGTTTTCCCTCTGCACGCATCTCCCCAGGCACGTAAGACAGCACCTCTTCCTCACGCTCCACCAAAGATATAAGCTTTGCTAATGCAGAACGGTTCCCACGATCAGCACGCCGAAAAAGATCACCTATCTTGTCCTTTTCTTCCATCTCAATCGCTTTCCTTGCGTCCGACAGCGCGCCGATCTATGTTCGCCCCAAGAAGTCGAAGCCGCTGCTCTATTCTCTCGTAGCCACGGTCAATATGTCTTACTCCAGAGATCTTCGTCTCACCGTCAGCTACCAGTGCTGCGACAATAAGCGCTACTCCTGCTCGAATATCGGAAGCTCTAACCTCAGCGCCAGTCAACTTTGAGGCACCACGGATGACGACGTGGTGTCCATCGGTCACAATGTCAGCTCCCATCTTCCGAAGCTCCTCAATGTAACGGAATCGACCAGAGAAAAGATTCTCGCTGACTACACTTGTTCCCTCTGCTACTGAGAGCATTGTCACAACCAATGGTTGATAGTCCGTAGCCACACCTGGATATGGGAGCGTCGAGACGTCGACCGCTCTAAGATGAGCCTCTGACTTTACCCAGATGCCTAAAGGAGTGGATTCTATATGGATCCCCATCGAGCGCATCTTTCTCAATAGCATCTCCATATGGTCTTCCCGAGCTTCTTCCAAGAAGACCTCACCACCGCTAACTGCAACAGCGGCTAAAAAGCTCGCTGCTTCAACTCGATCTGGAATGACCCTGTGGTTAGCTACACCGAGTCGAGGAACCCCTTGTACCTCGATCCTGGAGGTACCGACACCGTTGATCTTAGCCCCCATAGAGGTTAACATCTCGGCCAGGTCAATGACTTCTGGTTCTCGAGCCGCATTTTCAATTACTGTTGTTCCATCCGCCAAGACAGCAGCCATAAGGATGTTGTCGGTAGCTGTATGGGATGGAAACTCCAAGACTACTCGTCCTCCCGTAAGGCCCTCTGTACGTCCTATAAGATAACCATCTCGTTCAGAAAATGTCGAACCCAAGGAGGAAAGACCCTCGATATGATAGTCAATCGGCCGACTACCAAAGTCATCACCACCAGGTTGCGCCACCTCAACGGTCTTGCACCTCGCCAAAAGAGGTCCCATGACCACAACTGAGGCTCGAATCTTTGCCACAAGCTCCAATGACGCTCTCGGGGTTATGTCGCTGGTTTTGGGAGTTTCGATGATGACCTCCCCATCCCCAACAAAAAATACCTTAGAGCCGCACTCCGTCAACATCTGAGCGACGATCTTAACGTCTGTAATATCAGGCACATTGTAAAGATGATGAGTACCTTCCGCCAGCAAGGTGGCGGCCATCAGCTTCAAGACAGAGTTCTTGGCGCCGTTTATCTTTACTGAACCAAAAAGCGGACCTGCTGGGCGTACCACAAAGATATCTTGATATGTCACGCACGCCTCTCTCTCAACTTTGATCCCGAAAACATCTTTCTAGGTTAGGCCTTGGGCACACTATGGGTAACATCTTAGCCAACAACACCAGTTCTCCCAAGTGAAAAACGTCGACATCCATGAGAGCAAACTCATTTCAAAGTCGACCCTTAACTCTTGTCTCCTCAGGTGAGACGCACAATAACACCACGGTACAAGTCACATCAACTGCCTGAGAAAACCTAGCTAGCCTCCAATCTGACTTGCGCTCACGCCCACCTATTCAAGACGCTCAAGACAAAGCATCCAATCAACTTTGATCAAATTTTAGGCAACGACTTCGACGAGCAAGCTGCCTCCTCCTTTACCAAGTTAGATAGTTCTTCAAACCAAAAAGAAGCTCGCATGTCCATGGAAACTCACGTGCGAAGAGAAGGGAAATTAGATACCATCGTCACTCAAGTAACTCAAACAAGGCGAACCCGGTGTAACCGGACGGTAAAACTCCAGAGTTTCAGGGAAGAAATTCCAAACAACCGTGCATTCGATAGTCAAATTAGGCTACCCTAGTTGCGATGAACTCCATAGACAACACTACGAAACCTGACAGAAACTTGGCGCTAGAGCTAGTACGAGTAACAGAGGCCGCCGCTTTAGCCGCAGGAATGTGGATGGGCAGAGGCGACAAAGAAGGAGCTGACGGCGCCGCTGTGGATGCCATGCGCAGCGTACTTCACTCTGTAACCATGGAGGGCGTCGTAGTTATCGGAGAAGGTGAAAAAGACAATGCCCCGATGCTTTTCAACGGAGAGATCGTCGGAGACGGCAGACCACCGCTGTGCGACGTTGCGGTAGATCCTATTGACGGAACGCGGCCGACTGCTTCTGGAAGAGGAGGCGCTCTCGCTGTAATCGCCGTCTCTGAACGAGGAACCATGTTCAATCCTGGCCCGTGCTTCTACATGGACAAGATAGCCGTAGGTCCTGAAGGAGTTGGGGTTGTAGACTTAAACGCCTCACCCGAAGAAAACCTCAAAGCACTCGCAAAAGCCAAAAAGACCTCCGTTCGGAACCTTACAGTTGTTGTGCTTGATCGTGACCGTCACACCCAACTGATACAAGAGATTCGAGATGCGGGGGCACGAGTAAAGCTTATTACTGATGGAGATGTTGCCGGAGCAATTGCAACCGCATGGCCTGAGTCTGGAACCGACATCTTGTTTGGCATCGGTGGGACTCCAGAAGGTGTTGTGGCCGCCGCAGCACTTCGAGCTATGGACGGGGAGATTCAAGGCAAGCTATGGCCTAGAGACGACAAGGAGCGCCAGCTCGCACTCGATGCAGGATACGATCTTGATAAAGTTCTGATGACCGACGATCTCATCGCTTCAGACAACTGTTTTTTTGCTGCGACCGGCATTACAGACGGAGAACTGCTCCGTGGTGTCAGATACCAATCAGACAAGGCTATCACTCAGTCCTTGGTTATGAGATCGAGATCAAAGACTGTAAGAAGAATTGACGCCTACCACCGTATTGAAAAGCTGCGAGGCTTCAATATAGCACCCTAACCAAGTATTCACCCTCATCGTCTTCCGCCAACTTTGAGAGTACATCAAGAGATGGAAAATCTTCTCTTGACAAAAAACCCATGCTCTTGAGCCAAAGTGACTGCGGAACCGACTTTGCAAGTACGTATGACGTATGTCTATACCTCAAAACCTCCAAAGCAGACGACATGGCCAATCTGCCTAAGCCAAATCCACGGTTGTTCACGTCGAAAATCACTACGCATTCAACTATCGCTAATTTAGTCATGAGATGGCGAAAGATCACAACACCGACGATCTCCGACTCCACGTACATCACCAAAGAGCAAAGTCCATCTGAAGTACCACTCACAATTTGATGCAACCTCACCTTAATGAAAGGACTGCAAGTCCCTTGAACGTCAATTGCCTCCAATACACCTTGTGACACGCCAGCTTCAAGATATAGACCAACACGCAAATGAGAGATATTTTTCTGACTACCCCAGCCCAACACAAAACGCGCACATCGCTTCCAGCGTTCATCAGGCAGCTTGGTAAGAACCTCTAAGGAGTCCACATCGAAACTAAAATGGACGGAATCCAAAATTTGTTGAGCTTGTAAAGTTCGCTCGGAGCCTATTCCGATCGCTATGGTCAAGTGGGGCACAAATTTTCGTTCAACCTCGCGAAAGAGGCCCGTCCCCATTAACAGTTGCTGAATCTCTTCAAGCTCTGGGACACCCTTACTGACTTCAAGATAAAGAACGTCGCCGTTGGAGTTAAAACTTCGCCATGAACAGAGTTCGACTTCAAAGGGTTGCACAGAGCTTCCTACTCTCCCCAAAGTTGTCAACATCTTAGAAAGCTCACGTAGGTCAAGGTTGAAAGGCGGTACTAGCGTCAAGTGCGGTTCTATTGATGCCACACCTTGGTATCCAAAGGAAGCTTGGATCCCTTTCAGCATCAAAGATACGTCTTTGGAGGGCGTTACGACGACACCAAAACGTTGCCGCATGGGCTCCACCTACTCTGTTATATCAGCTAGCTCCATTCGAACTTTAGCAGACCGCATCAATCGATTGCCTAGTTCTTCATCACCGTCCTGAAGAGCCTGTTCTGCCTGTGATCTCATGTGAAGAACCGTCTCAGCTTCGATCTCCGTAGCAAGCTCTGCCGAGGAGGTCACAACGCTCACCTTGTTCATGCCTGCTCTTACGAAACCACCGTCGACAGCTGCCATTGAAACCGAACCGTCAGCAAGAACTATCCTTACAGCACAAGTCTCTACCAATCCGATGAACGGAGAATGACCCGCCATAAAGGTAATGTCACCCGCACCACTCCGAAGTGTTACCGCGCTTATATCATCTTCAAATACTACGCGCTCCGGAGAAACAAGGACGAATGGAAAGTTGGCCATTAGACGCCCTCTTGCAGTACTTTTGCCTTCGCCAAGACTCCCTCGACACCTCCGACGTTCATGAAGGCCTGCTCAGGCACATGATCCAACTCGCCTCCAACAAGTGCTTCGAAAGACTCTATGGTCTCAGATATCGGTACATAGATGCCTTTGAGACCAGTGAATACTTCACCGACAAAAAATGGTTGAGACAGGAAACGCTGAATCTTGCGAGCTCTAGCGACAATCACTCTGTCTTCCTCAGAAAGTTCGTCAATCCCCAAGATCGCAATTATGTCTTGGAGTTCCTTGTTTCTTTGAAGGATCTCTTGTACTCGCCGAGCAACTTGGTAGTGACGATCTCCAACTATGTGAGGGGCCAAGATATTTGAACTCGAGGCCAAAGGATCTACAGCTGGATAGATCCCCAGCGATGCTATTTGCCTAGACAGCTCCGTTGTAGCGTCCAGGTGCGTAAAGGTGGTAAAGGGAGCGGGATCTGTATAGTCGTCAGCTGGTACATAGACAGCTTGAAGGGACGTTATAGAGCGCCCTTTGGTCGACGTAATTCGCTCTTGTAGTTCACCCATCTCATCAGCCAAAGTTGGTTGGTAGCCTACTGCTGAGGGAAGACGTCCTAACAGCGCCGATACTTCAGAACCTGCCTGTACGAATCTAAAAATATTATCGATGAATAACAAAACATCTTGATTCTTAACGTCCCTAAAGTACTCAGCCATAGTGAGCGCAGAGAGAGCAACCCTAAGGCGCACCCCTGGCGGTTCGTCCATCTGACCGTAGACCAGTGCCGCCTTATTAATGACCCCTGACTCCTGCATCTCTATCCATAGGTCAGTTCCTTCGCGAGTTCGCTCACCCACTCCAGCAAAAACGGAGACCCCACCGTGTTGTTGAGCCACCCGATTGATCATTTCCATGATCAGCACCGTCTTGCCGACTCCTGCACCACCAAAAAGTCCAACCTTACCGCCTTCTACATAAGGCTCCAGCAAGTCAATAACTTTGATTCCAGTTTCGAACATCTTGGCCCGAGGTTCAAGAGCTGCGAAAGCCGGCGCTGGGCGGTGGATCTCCCAATAGTCCTCGACGTTTTCCAACACGCTGCGATCTAAGACATCTCCAACCACATTGAATACGTGTCCCAATACTCCCTCACCCACTGGAACTTTGATTCCCGCGCCCGTCCTCTTGACAACAGTACCTCTGCGCAGGCCGTCGGTAGGTCTAAGTGCAATACAACGTACTCTGCCTTCACCTATCTGACGAGCAACTTCGAGCATGATGTCAACAACCTTGTCATCAACCTCTACTTCCATGTGTAGCGCTTCAAAGATGTCCGGAATCGACGCTGGTGGAAACTCAACGTCCACTACCGGCCCAGTCACGGCAACAACCCGTCCATCTTCAAGGACTCGAGAGGTCATCTCTTCAACAGTCGTACTCATCTCAACCTTTCACCGACATACCTAAAAACACCAATAACAGCAAACATCTATTGACTACCCTTCCGCTCTCGGATCAGTCTCAGTTTTCAGTGCCTCAGCACCACCGACTATCTCCATAATCTCCGTTGTAATAGAGTCCTGTCTAGCCCTGTTCAAAAGACGTCTATACTTCCTTGCCAACTCGTCAGCGTTTTCGCTTGCAGACTTCATGGCGCGTTGTCTATACGCGTACTCAGAGGTAGAAGCCTCTAACAAAAGAGCAAACAATCTTGCAAGTGTAAATTGGCGAAACAACGGCACTACTATCACATCACGTGAGGGCTCAAACTCGAAGTCAAAAGAGGTAGAAGACTTCGTACTGTCCGTCTCAAGTTGTCCTTTGGAGATGGGCAGTAGCTCCGTCGTCTCTAAGTTCTGGACCCCAATCGAAACGAATCTGTGAGATATAACATATACCTTCGATATCTCTCCTATTTCATAACGATCTAGGATCGATCCCAGTATGTACATTGCTTGAACATACGTAGGTGTCTCTGTCACCCCATTTACCTGAGTAGCAACTTCTATCTCTTGAAACTTAAAGTAGTTCTGGGCCTTCTTGCCAACCCCTACCAACTCCACCGTTGATCCACTAGAGCGAACTCGCTCTGCCAACCGCTCAGTTGCGCGCAGCACAGAGGAGTTATAGATGCCGCACAGACCCCTGTCAGATGTTATGGAGATCACCACAACAGTTCCTTCGTTATTTTCCGGATCTGTGTAAGGATTCTTCGGCAACGCTGCCGCTTTGACCAAGTCGCGCACAATCTCAGACAGCTCTCGATAGTAAGGCCTAGCGTTAGCCATACGGGAGATAGCCTTCTGGATTCGCGAGGCCGCTATCAACTCCATCGCCTTTGTAATCTTTTTTGTCGACTGTACGCTTTTTATTTTCCGTCGAAGCGTGCGTTCCTGACCACCGGCCACCGATTAGCTCCTAGCTCTTATCCGAAGACGGCTCAAAGCCCGTCTTAAACTCCTCAATCGCCTTCGTCAACTCGCTACGATCAGGAAGTTTTCCGGTTTCTCTAATAACTTTAAGGAGGTCACCGTGACGGGCTCTCATGAAGTCAACTGCATCTACAACAAACCGTCCTACGTCTTGCGCCAAGATATCGTCCAGGAGGCCAGAGGTTCCCATGAAAATCGTAACTACCTGCTCTTCTACGGGCACTGGCGAGTTTTGCGGCTGCTTCAGCAACTCCGTTAGACGATAACCCCGATCAAGTTGAGCCTGCGAGATCTTATCCAACTCAGAGCCAAAGGCGGCAAAGGCTTCAAGTTCTCTGAACTGTGCAAGATCTATACGCAGATTTCCACCCACTTCTCTCATCGCCTTGATTTGAGCAGCACCACCTACCCTGGAGACCGACGTACCTACGTTTATGGCAGGACGCACGCCAGAGTAGAACAGATCTGTATCTAAAAACACCTGGCCATCGGTAATAGAGATGACGTTTGTAGGTATGTAGGCCGAAATATCTCCTTCTTTGGTTTCAATTATCGGCAACGCCGTTAGAGAACCACCACCCCTTTCGTCAGAAAGTTTCGCGGCTCGCTCCAGCAACCTTGAGTGTAGATAAAACACATCTCCCGGATAAGCCTCACGACCCGGTGGACGCCGCAACAAAAGGGCAAGCTGTCTGTAGGCCTCGGCCTGCTTGGACAAGTCATCATAGACGATAAGAGCATGTTGGCCACTTTCCATCCAGTGTTGCCCCATAGCACATCCTGCATAGGGCGCCAGATATTTAAAAGGAGCCGGTTCGTCTGCAGTTGCTACCACCACTACCGTATGATCCAAAGCACCATGCTCTTCAAGGATTGCTACAGCCGCCGCGACGGTAGATCCTTTTTGGCCAATCGCCACATAAATACACTTGACGCCATTTCCCTTTTGATTGATGATTGTGTCTAGCGCCACAGAAGTCTTGCCTGTCTTGCGATCTCCAATTATTAGTTCTCGCTGGCCACGACCGATAGGGCACATTGTATCGATCGCCTTGATACCTGTCTGCATAGGTTCGCTGACTGGCTGTCTATCTACAATTCCAGGAGCTTGAACCTCCAGCCTTCTGGTTTCACGATACTCAACAGGACCTTTCGCATCTATAGGTTCACCCAGGGCATTGACAACTCGACCCAATAGAGCATCGCCGACTGGAACAGAAAGAATCGAACCACTAGAACGAACAAACTCACCTTCTTCAACGGAGTTGGCTGCACCAAGCAAAACGGCTCCAATAGTGTCTTCGTCCAAGTTCAGTGCTAGGCCTACCGCACCTCTCTCAAAGTTCAACAACTCATTGACAGCAACTGAAGGGAGGCCTGAAACCCTAGCGATTCCGTCACCGAGCTCCAGAACCCTTCCCACCTCTTCCCCTGCTAACGCAGGTTTATAATCGGAGAGACGCCGTTTAATAGCTTCGGAAATCTCCTCTGAGTCAATAGTAAAATCAGCCAATTAAGTCTCCCAAACAGTTATCTAATGAATCGCATCTGCTACTAAAGAACGTACTTCTTCTAGCCTTCTACGAGCACTTATATCGAACAGCGTGTCTCCAACAAGGGCCACAATACCAGCTACCAAGTTCGGTTGAACGCGATCGCGAAGTTCCAAACTTCTTGACATGAGTCCTTCCAGCGTACTTAACAACGCCTCTTTTTGTGGATCTATAAGCTCCCGAGCCGATCGGACGTCTGCAATTCCCTTACCTCTTTCGGTAGACAAGAGAACTACTAAGTCGTCTAGAAGTTCTACAATATCCCGAACTCTTGAGGTCTGCACGGCGAACAAGATAAGCTTCAGGGTTGCAGTACTAACACGTTCAGAAAACAAGTCCGAAACCAAACCCTTGCGAAGATCTGCGTTAGATCCCACCCCCGAAAGAAGGCGACGCAAAGAGCCATTGACCTCCAGCGTTCTCGCAACCTTGAAAAGATCGTTCTCTACGTCAGCAAGGTCAATTGATCCACCAACTCTCACTTGAGCTAACGTATATCCTTCCACCCTCTTGCGAGTCGAAGCAAATCCAATTTTGTCGGGGTTGAACTCGGCAAAAAAAATCTCCGGTAGGTCCTTCAACGTATGCCTTAGTTCACTGGGAATCTCAGCCGAAACCGCTTCTTCCAACAGATTAGTCGTAAAGCTAGAGGTCACCTTGGAACCAAAGATGTCAGTTACCAGCTCCGATCTTTGCTGCGGACTATAGGTAGAGTCACTCAGTACGCTTCCAAGTTCTTCGGAACTTTCGATCACCGAATATACCGTGTACAGGTCATCTCGGACCATCTCAAGGCAGTTCTGAGACTCAGCTACGTCACGCACGCCCAAGGCGTACCCCAATACCCACTCTCTCACTTAGATCTCGCGCCCATTTCATGCAAAAACTGCTCGACCAGTGGATCGACATTCTGCCTCTCGATTTCAAAAGAGATAATCCTCGATGCCAGCTCGACCGCCAAGTCCCCTAAGGAGCCTCTGAGTTCGTTCATCACTCGCTCTTTTTCGATAGCAAGAGCTTCATCGGCACGTCGTTTAATATCGGCCGCCTCTTCATGGGCACGCTTTAATAGATCCTCTCTTACGAGACCTGCAGTCTTCCTTGCCTCTTCAACGAGCCGATTGGCTTCCTTCCGAGCTTCTTCCAGTTGGTTTCTGTACTCAGCTAAGACCCGCTCCGCCTCCAGCCGAGCCTTCTCCGCAGCCTCAATATCACCACGGATCTTCGCGGTACGTTCAGCCATTATCTTCTTCACTGGCGGAAAGGCGTACTTTGCCAACAGAACCAAAAGTACAACGAAGGAGATCACCGACCAAATGATCTCGCCAGTCGCTGGGAGAATCGGATTAAAAGCTTGGTTTGCTCCAAAAATATATAGATGCATCAGCCCGTATACTTCAAAAGAATGAATACCACAAAGCCGATAAGTGCTAACGCCTCAGCCAACGCGAAACCTACGAAAGCCAGGCCGCGAACTGGACCAGTCATCTCCGGTTGTCGAGCTATTGCAGAAACTGCTTGGCCAAAGATAATACCGATACCGATACCAGGTCCTAAAGCGGCAAGGCCGTACGCCAAGCCTGAACCCAGTTCAGCCAAGCCTTTTCTAAGGTTCACGTTCGATACCGCTGCGATCGTAACCGCGAGCATTGAATGAAACACCCAGTTTCCTCCTGCTGGTTGCTAAAAGAGACCGATTTGATCTCTCGATTTATTTAACTCTGACCCTAACCGTTTCGAGTCCATGTCAGAGATTACTTACCCATTTTGTTAGAAAAACTATAAAAACACTTCTCCTGTTCCACATCGGGGAATCCAGGTCAAGTTTATGTAGATACGCTTAGTGATCGCCTGCCATCGCCTCCCCAATGTAAACCGCCGTAAGAGTCGTAAAGATAAACGCCTGAAGAGCACTTACGAATATTTCGTACCCAGTAACCAATACCAGCATGGCAAAGGGCAAAGGCAACGCTACTAAAAGGATGCTCTTCACAAATAGAGCCTCGGACAAGATAGCAAAGGTGACCAGCAGAAGGTGACCTGCCAACATATTTCCAAAAAGACGAATTGCTAATGCGAAGGGTCGCACTATGAAGGTGGACAGGAACTCTAATGGAATAAGAAGTGGTAGTAACGCAACAGGAACACCTTTGGGAACCAGTGAGGTCTTCAGGTACTTACCAAAGCCCTGTCTTTTTATACCTACCACCACGAAGGTAACGTAAGAAATCAGTGCCAAAGGTATCGTAACGCTTGTTCTAGCGGTTGCGGGCATTTGGATGAACGGAATAACCTCGAAAAGGTTGCTAAACAAAATAAAAAAGAACATTCCAACCAGCCATGGAACCCAGGCCATGCCCTCTGGACCCATCGCTTCTAGAACGATTAAGTTCGTAACGAAGTCAACCCCGTACTCAATGACGTTTTGAAGACCAGTCGGTATGAGCTTTGCACCTCTACCAGCTAAAACAAACAGCACTATTGTAATGACGGCTGCAGCAAGAGTTATAAGTCCAATCTTATTGAAAGCCAGTGCCGAGCCACCAAAAAATATTGTCTTCCAGTTGAGAAGTTCTCCTATAGGAGGAAAATTAATGCTAGCCAGTACAAACACGCCTAATTACTCCTCTTAGGTGGTCTTAGACCGGCGTACGCCAGCTTTCCAGTCACACCACGGGCCATCAAAGCAACTGCAGATAGATGCGTGATAATTAGAGCTCCTCCGTAAACTTTCAAGTTCATCCAGTCAGCTTTCACGACGGGCAAAGTTCCCACCGTAAGTAGTATCAAGTCCACAAACATGCTTCCAACAGCCGCAGCCATCAAAGCAACCGGAGAAATCCTAGCGCCTGCTGAAAGAAGTTTTGTTGCAATCACAAAATTAATTACCACCAACAAACACCCATAGGCCGCAGAATATAAGCCATGTTCTCCGTATATAACAAACGCAATAGCCACTACCGCTAATGAGACCAAAATGGAGTACGTAACAAGCTTTTTACCAAGGATAAGTTCGATATCCTTACCATTGTCAGTACTTACATCACTAGGCACTGGCACACCCTTCTAACGCGATTCTCGGCTCAACAACCCCTGTGTGTCGCAAAACCAGCTCATAAACTATCATGAAACTTATAGATAACGCAAGTTGTAAAGGCATCATTTTGGTTATTCATCTGATGTATTAATGTCACACGTTGTTGAACCCTCGAGAAGTCCACTGAAGCCCTCACCACTACCGCTTCCGTTTGACTGCTTTTTTTCCAATCTCCATCGATTCATCGCTTCATCCATCTCAAGGCGCGTTTGATAGTAGGACCTAAGCACTGAACCTAGCGCACCAAAAATAACAGCACCCACGAAGTACCAGATACTTCCAAAAGACGTCGCTAGCCACCAGCCCACAAGAGCCATCAGAACCACTACCCCAACCTGCTCTACTACTACGGCAATAGCATCGGTGAAAGGAGCGGCTGTTCCTCCTTCTGGCACCCCTAAGGGATTTTTTAGCTGTCGGAAAAGACCTAACAAAAGACGAGACAAGAAAACACCACCATTGAATTTATACCTTGTCACAATATACGCGAAGTTGGAAGATCTGCCAAACTTGAAAGACTATAGCCGAAAATCGAAGAGGGCCAAGGTTCATCTCCCTATCTTCTTCACATCTACAGATGTTCCCGAATCACCCATTGGGCAGCACAGTCTTGTCCGAGATCTTGGAACTCTTATCCTCTGGCATCACGTCGCCAGATTCAACCCCGCTTGTCTTACGCCCCCACCTCTTGGTTACGACTCCTTTTGGACGGCTCCGACCAGGAACCATGTCACGGAACCAGCCGGCTCTAGCATGCTTTCGTCGCTCTTTAGTTCCGGGGTGCAGCATCACCCAAAGTATTACCGCTACTAGCACTATCACAACGGGCACGATGGCCTTGGTTTCGCTTATAAATGTGGGAGTAAGTGCTACAAGTGCCAAAACGGAAGTCCATGCCCAAAGTATTACCACAGATCGTGCATGGCCATGTCCCATCTGCATGAGACGATGGTGCAGGTGTTCTTTATCAGGAGAAGAGACTGCACTACGACGAGCGGTTCTTCTCACAACCGCAAAAGCCATATCAAACATAGGCACGCCCAGAATTACAAAAGGTATGGCTAGCGGTGCAAAGAAAAAGAAGGTTTGGTCAGCAACGTTAGAGGTTCTACCACCTACTACCGAAGTAGAAGCAGCCATCAGCAGTCCCAATAGCATTGCACCAGTATCACCCATGAACACCTTCGCTTGATGAACGTTGTGGGGCAAAAAACCAATGCAGATTCCAAAGGTTGTAAAAGCAACCAAGGGTCCTAAAGAAGTTGCAGGAAGTTGACCCAACGCCTGCAACTTCAAGGAATAGATTCCAAAGGCCAACGAAGCGATCGCCACAATTCCGCCAGCCAATCCGTCAAGACCATCGATAAGATTTACAGCGTTCTCCATCGCCACGACCCAAAACGCAGTTAAAAGTGGCGTTATAGAGGCCGAAAGGACAACGACACCAGCGAAGGGAAGTTTAAACCAAAACATGGTGACGCCAAACACCCAGAGCACGGATGAGGAAAGTATCTGGCCAGCCAACTTAGCTGGAGCAGATACATCAAAGATATCGTCCAAAGCTCCCACAACAACGATAACCGCTCCCGCAAGGGCCACTCCGACTGGTTCCGAAGAACTTGAGAACACGGGTCGGAAGACACCCAGAAGTTGTGCAACTCCAAAAGCAACGAGGAAACCTCCATACATAGCTACTCCGCCCAGAGTGGGGGTAGCTCTCGTGTGAATCATGCGACCGCCCGGCTTCACCACGAATCCAAACGTCGTCGATGTCTTCCTGACTAAAAAGGTACCAAGATAAGTAACCACTGCAGCAATGGCAACTATTGCCACGTAATCCAAATGGCTGCTCCTCTTTTTATCTAACTAAAAATGGTGGTGGAAACTTGAGGCATAAAGATCTAACCTCTTTCCGGATTCGTTCGATCTCGCGGTCATCTTCTCGCTTGCGCAGAGATGCAGCCACGTACTCCGCTACCAAAGACATCTCGCGAACCCCCATATTTGCAGTGGTCATTGCCGCGGTTCCAAATCGTAGGCCCGAGGTTACGAAAGGAGATCGAGGATCTCCGGGAATCTGATTTCTATTACATGTTATCCCAGCACGATCAAGTACCTCTTGAGCCTGTTTCCCCGACAAGTCAATATCAAAGCTCTGCAGATCAACTAAGATTAAATGCGTGTCTGTACCTCCAGACACAACTCTGAAACCTTGTGCCTCGAGTTCTTTGGCTAAAGCCTTCGCGTTTTCAACTACCTTTTGCTGATACTCCTTAAAACTTGGACTTAGAGCCTCCAGAAATGCCACCGCTTTAGCCGCAATAGTGTTTTCGAGTGGGCCGCCTTGAAAACCAGGGAAAAGAGCCTTGTCAATTTTTTGACCGTACTCTTCATGTGACACGATCGCACCGCCCCGAGGCCCTCGAAGCGTTTTATGCGTTGTAAAGGTAACCACGTCCGCTCCTTTGGAACCATCCGTAGTAAAAAGTGGATTTGGATAGATCTCCGCCGCTATCAATCCCGCAACGTGAGCAGCGTCAAACATGACCAACGAACCAACTTCATCAGCAATCTCTCGAACTCTATCTACCTCAATAATGCGCGAATACGCAGTAGCTCCTGCAACGATCATCTTTGGTCGGTGCTTTTTTGCAAGGTCATACATGCTATCAAAGTCAATCACTTCCCCGTCTACACCCTTGGGAGTTACTCCATAGCCAACGAAGTTGTACAGCTGGCCCGAGAAGTTCACCGGCGACCCGTGAGTTAGGTGACCTCCTTGGTCAAGACGCATAGCAAGAACGGTGTCACCGGGTTTCAGCAGTGCAAAATATACCGCTGCGTTGGCGTTCGCTCCACTGTGTGGTTGAACATTGGCGTGAGCAGCTTTGAACAAAAGCTTCAGTCTTTCAATCGCCAGGGTCTCTACCTTGTCAACGATTGAATTGCCACCATAGTATCGCTTGCCCGGATATCCTTCTGAGTACTTATTTGTCAACACGGAGGCAGTAGCTTCCATGACCGCCAATGATGTAAAGTTTTCGGAGGCGATGAGCTGCAACGAGGTGCTTTGTCTTTCTATCTCTTCATCGACTAGATGAGCCAACTCTGGATCGACATCTCGGAAATGACTCCCAACCAACGAATACTCAGACATAAAGACCTCCTTGACGCTAGCTAACAATCCTAGCCAACGATATAGTCATTAAGCCTTCGTCAAACCTGTATTTCAAAGATTAAGGTCTAGTGATCGGTGGGAAGTCTCTCAGTTCCCGCGTTGGCTATCAATAGCATCGCTACGCTCTCCTCCGCGGGCTCTTACTGGAACACCTCAACAAATGGCCACTAATTTCCCAATGGTCACAAAAATATTCTGAACCAAAACGTCACACTCACTCATCAACTTCCTATACGTACTGAGCCACCTAGTGCATCTACGATCTCTTCGTGAGATATGGGTCCTTCACGTAGTATTCGGGGAGTCTTATGCCTTAAGTCAACAAGTGTAGAGGCCTGTTCCGCCATAGGTCTTGCATCCCCAATCACCAACGTACGGACATGTGTTAACACCTTTTTGATCGATTCGTCTTGCAATAGCGCTATCGCTTGGGCATAAGTAGTCACGGGAGTTTCACCGCTCCTATTTGCCGACGTACAGGCTAGGGGAACGTACCTACCAACTAAACGCGAAAAACTCTCACCAGGGGAACGAAAAGCTACTGAAGCGTCACCTCTTTGGATTCCTTTTGGAAGAAACCTAGAGCTGGACACGACGACAGTTAAAGCACCGGGCCAGAGCTTAGATGCTACCGCCTCTAATCGAGTCCGTTCATCAGCATCCAACGGACCAAAGTGGACATCGATCATCTCCAGACCTGAAACCAAAACCGGCAAACTCTTGCTTAGTTCTCGTCCCTTCAAGTCAAATATACCCTCGATCGACGAGTCAATCTTCGCTGAACAAGCTACGCCATAAACGGTATCAGTTGGCAACACGAATACAACGCCCTCGCGGAGCCATTTCACGACATACTCAACCGCAGAGTCTTCGTCATGGAAGACCTCTTCAGTATCGGTCAAAACATCAAAGACTCTTATGGCAGATTCACTACTGGACAAGTTGTTTTACTCCAACCACAAATCTTTGCCTCCCAGTCAGATCATTCACAACCTTGATCTTCATAAAGCCATTTTCCTCCAAGAGTCTCTGCACTCGTTGACTTTGCTCTGGTGAGATCTCAACAACCAAAGCTCCGCCGGGAACAAGCCACTTACGCGACTCACTTACAATAACGCATATAGCCTCGAGACCCGTTGGACCCGGAGTAAGAGCGATCTTAGGTTCATAGTTACGTACGGTCGTCGGTGCACACCTGTACAACTCCTCTGATAGATACGGTGGATTACTAACCACCACGTCCAGGCGGCCACACAGCGACGACGGTAACGGATCAAAGTAAGACCCTAACTTCAGATCCACTTTGTCAACCAAGTTAATACCACGATCTAGGGACACTTTCTGAAGATTCATTACAGCCACTTCAAGTGCTTCAGGCGAAACTTCAGTTCCTAAAACCTTTACCAGATCAAACTCTGAAGCTATAGACAGTGCAATGGCCCCGCTTCCAACTCCAAGGTCAACTACAATCTTTTCTTTCTCAAATGCACAGCTCGCAGTTTCGGTCTGTCTAAGAATATCCAAGACAATATCGACGATCAGTTCCGTTTCGGGCCTTGGTATAAGCACGCGGTGATCCAGAAAAAGCTCTAAATGTCTGAACTCCCACCTCTGAAGGAGATACTGCAGCGGCTCTCCCTCCGCGCTGCGCTCACAAAGATCCCTTATCCAGCGATAAGAGTCTTCTCTCGCAATGACGCCGGTACGAATACGACTTTGCAGCTCCTTTATTATCCATCTTCTCTGTGGAGAAGAGAACGATGAATTCTTCAGAACGAGGTCAAAGTTTTCCAAGTTCTCTTTACTGTCGCGATCGTGCTTCATCTAGTTCACGAGTTCTCTCATCAAGCAACAAAGCATCGACGATCTCGTCCAGCTCTCCAAGAAGAACCTGATCCAGCTTGTATAAGGTTAGCTTTATTCGATGATCCGTAACCCTATTTTCTTTGTAGTTATAGGTCCGTATCTTCTCCGAACGACCTCCGCCACCAATCTGAGACCGTCTAGCGGCTGAAGCCTCGTCGCTAATTCTATCTTGCTCCATCTTCAAAAGGCGGGCCCTCAGAACTTGTAGAGCTTTAGCGCGGTTTTGTATCTGGCTTTTCTCGTCTTGCATCGCAACGACCAGCCCAGTGGGAATATGAGTGATTCGCACAGCCGAGTCCGTCGTGTTAACCGATTGACCACCCGGACCTGTCGAGCGATACACGTCAACTCTCAGATCGTTTGGATCTATATCCACCTCGACTTCGTCAGCTTCCGGCAAGACTGAAACTGTAGCCGAAGAGGTGTGCACACGTCCTTGAGATTCTGTAACAGGCACTCTTTGGACTCTATGGGGCCCGCCCTCATGCTTTAGCCTTCGCCACGCGTCTTCACCTTTGACTAACAACGTAACGGAGTTGTAGCCTCCCATGTCTGATGGGTCTTCGGCAAGTACTTCGACCTTCCAGCCACGCCTATCAGCGTAGCGAAGATACATCTCTGAAAGGTCTTTAGCAAAGAGATTGGCTTCTTCGCCTCCTTCAGCACCGCGTATCTCAACTATTACATTTCGTCCGTCGTTAGGATCCTTTGGCAACAAAAGTAGTTCTAAAGATTCCTCGGCCTCTAGTCTTTTGGCATCAAGAGCCTCGATCTCTTCCCTCAGGAACTCACGATCTGATCCCGAGGCCTCTTGAAACATCGTTTTAGCCAACTCCAGGTCATCTGTCAAGATCTTCAAAGACCGAAAACCCTCGACTATAGATTCCAACTCCTTGTGGCGTCTAGACAGGTCGCGAGCTCGCTTCTGATCAGAAAACACCTTTGGATCTGAGAGATCTTCCACAACCCTTTGATACTCTTGTTCAAACTCCTCCATCTTGTCGGCTAACACGAGTTCCTCTTCTCCGCTATATCGAACCATCTTTCGCTAACCGATACAATCTCCCAGCTCCGGGAGCACCTGCTCAAGATAGTCCTAAACGCCTCAGTAACGTTGCGTCTTTGAGTTATAAACGAAATCTTAGTCGGTACAGGCGCCTCAAATGAACTGTTCTGGAGAGCACTCAATACCAAAACAGCCTCAAAAGGAGCCATTAAATCAGGCCCTGACATAAAACAGAGAAGCGAAGATAGTCCGTCCATTGACCTTCCAACGCCATAACAGCGTGGCGATGTATCATCTACCGATCCAAGTTCGATAGAGGTCAAACTCTCGAAACCTATAACTTCTGGGTGGTTTGAAATTTGTACCCTCAACCACCTATCTCGGCAAACCAGCGCGTGAGGGTGATGACTCTTAAAAGACGATCGGGTGGTTTGCAGTTGCGAGATGACCCTTCCGAGTTCTTCTTTGACCTCATATCCAGTAACGTACATTAATTCCCGAGCCTGACGATCTCTTTCTGAGGTCCCAACGACAGTACTGTCAGATTCCAGTGTTTTGCGTGCCACCTCAAGACCCAGATACTCAAGCTTTACTCCATCGCTAAAAAGAGCCGTCTCAAGAGAAAAACAGCCCGACAGAGTACGCAGGACTTCGTCCACACGCTCATCAAAAAGAGCGCTAGAAGGCCAAGTCAGCCACTCATAGCTTCTATCGTCTTCACAGTTAATAGAGTTTGGTTCCAAAAAGGACAGTCCAAACCCAGACAACAACTCATGAAGATCAGTCATCTGCATCGGCGCCGATCCACTCGCTTCAACTAAGTCATCTGAGTAATATCCCTCTGGAAGCTTGCAGAGAACCACTCTCAAAGGGCGACCCTCTTTAGCCAGCAATCTAGACACATTGACTATTAGATCCCTGGGCGAACGATACGCGATATAAGCGTTGTCGCCATAGATCTCTATATATCTGCCAAAGACTGCATTGGGTTGTTCAGATCCAAATCTCCTTTGTGCTTTGCTTCTTATGAGACTCGAGACCAGATCCAAGAGATTCTCCAGCTAAAGGTGCAACTTATCAGTTCGACAATGATCAAACCAAACTATTTTTGAGCAGCCTTTTTTGATCTTTCTCCATATCGTCGTTGGAATCTCTCGACTCGGCCACCGGTATCGACAAGCTTCTGCTTGCCCGTGTAGTAGGGATGGCATTCATTGCACAGTTCAACATGAAGCTCAGCCTTGGTTGAACGAGTCACAAATACATTCCCGCACGAACATGACACGTTACAGGTGACGTAGCTTGGATGAATGTCAGTTTTCATAAAGTTCCTCCTAGAACATCAAACAATAGTCTCTAACCAGCCGGACTCTTTTGGATTTCAGCTAAAAATTCAGCGTTTGAACGGGTAGATCTAATCTTATCGATCAGCAACTCCAACGCAGGTGCTGACGATCCTTCAGCAGCAAGAGCGTTCATCACTCTTCTCAGCTTCCACACCAAGTTCAGCTCCTCACGAGTAAATAGTAGCTCCTCGCGTCGAGTAGACGATGCATTTACATCAATTGCCGGATAGAGTCTACGTTCTGCTAGTCTCCGGTCAAGTTTTAGCTCCATGTTCCCGGTACCTTTGAACTCCTCAAAGATGACCTCGTCCATTTTTGAACCTGTCTCAACTAAAGCCGTAGCCAAGATAGTCAGCGAGCCACCCTCTTCAACGTTGCGAGCTGCGCCAAAAAACTTTTTAGGTGGATACAAGGCTCCAGAATCAACACCACCAGACATAATCCTTCCAGTCGCGGGTTGTGCAAGGTTGTAAGCCCGCGCTAAACGGGTTATACCATCTAGGATGATTACAACGTCTCTGCCTTTTTCTACCATCCGCTTGGCACGCTCAATCGCCAGTTCAGCAACGACAGTATGTTCTTCCGCTGGTCTGTCAAATGTTGATGCCACGACCTCTCCTTGGACTGACCGCCGAATATCCGTCACTTCCTCGGGTCTTTCATCTACGAGCAAAAACATGAGATGGACCTCAGGATTATTAGCCTCTATCGCATGGGCCAACTGCTTCATTATGGTGGTCTTGCCTGCTTTGGGAGGAGATACGATAAGGCCTCTTTGACCCTTACCGATCGGAGATATAAGATCTATAATTCGTGCTGTCAAGTTCGCTACTGAATCAGAACGAGTTTCGTTTTTTTTGCTCTCCAACCGCAAGTTTTCGTCTGGGAAAAGTGGAGTAAGATCTTCAAATCTAGGTCTAGTCTTAGACTCTTCGGGGTCAGATCCTGATACCTTGTCAACTCTAACGATAGCTGGGTACTTTTCATTGGAGTTTGCAGGACGAGCTCCACCTTCCAAGAAGTCACCCTTACGTAGACCAAACCGTCTTACAATAGCAGCGGAAACGTAGATATCTCTTGGCGATGGGAGGTATCCATTGGCTCGAATAAATCCAAAACCCTCATCTCTAAGATCCAAGATTCCAGAAACATCAGACAGCTCGACAGGAGCGGTCTGCTCTGACTGCGTGGAGTCTCCCCTCTCCTGGCTACGACCACCGTCCCTACCTCGTCTTCTCCTGGATCGTCTCGATCCTCCCTCTCCATCGCTTCGGACAACCGCCGGCAAGGTCGACTCCGTATTGGAAGAGGTCGTCGTCGTCTCTGTTTGCGTGTTCGCTTCAGGCTTAGGTGGCTCTGTCGTATGGGACTCTTTCTCAACAACTTCTCCATCCAACCTGCCGTTCATAGAGGGCGGACTTTCAGCTGCACTTGGTAACGTTTCGTTACTCTTGGTCTTAGGAACGACCGTTATGGGAGGGAACAGGAGCTGAGTAGCATCGTTCGGTCGGACACCGTTACCACCACTGTCTATCGTTGTTTGAGGTTTTCCCCTTGGCTCTGCATCTGCAGTCTCAGAGCCGTCATTCTCAAGCACTTTACGCCTTTTGTCGTTCGTTCTGCCGCGACTTGGAGTCACGGGGTTCACGAGAATATGTTCTTCACCGCCACTAGTCTTGTCTGTGCTTGGGGAGTGTAAAGCGGCAGACATGATCATCTCAATGATGTCCGCCTTCTTAGTTCGAGTGTTCACCTTTAACTGCAGTTCCTTGCCTATCGCAAGAAGTCGATCTTTTTCCATTTTCTCTAGATCGGAACGATCCATCTGAGCAACAGCGCTCATTCACACCTCACATAATCATTGGGTAACCTCATGGGATCCAACACGGCACTTGAAACAAATGTACAAACTGGGTTTTCATACGCCGAGCGAAACTTGTTAGAGCGACTCTGCAAAAGGCTTTCGTACTCTCCGTGTTCATTCCATCGAAGGACTCTTTTAATCTACACGCCTTAGGAAAAGTTCCTTCGCATTTCTCCAACTAGTACATGTCTAGTTCTATGATCCGCCTTTACAACATCAACATTATATCGCCGGTTAAATTCCGACCTCCTTAGTAATTGCCTCCAACGTTGCCTCAACTGCTCCTGGAACTTCAATTTGAGTAATTGCCGTATCTGGATCCTTTAGTCCGTGCCCTGTCAAAACGCAGACAACAGTGGACCTGCGAGGTACAGTCGTCTTCATAAGTCCCGCCACTGCGGCTGCTGAAGCTGGCTCACAAAATATCGACTCCTCTCTGGCAAGATAGGTATATGCGGCCAAAATTTCTTTATCCGTGACAGCACCTATCGTGCCTTCCGACTCCGATGCCGCCGCAAGAGCTCCCTTCCAAGAAGCCGGGTTACCGACGCGAATGGCCGTGGCTACCGTATCGGGGAAACGAACTATCTCTCCTTTTACAATTGGTGCAGCACCTTCGGCTTGAAATCCCATCATCTTAGGAACAGACGAACATTTGTTATCGGAAAGATACTCGTTATACCCTTTCCAATATGCCGTAATATTGCCCGCGTTTCCCACGGGAATAAAGTGATGGGACGGGGCAAAACCTAATGCATCTACAACTTCGAACGCTCCAGTCTTTTGTCCTTCGATTCTGTAAGGGTTAATGGAGTTGACTACCGTTACAAGGCCGGTCTCTCCCAGTTCTCGCACAATCTCTAAGGCTCGATCGAAGTTTCCCTTTATCTGCACAACTTTAGCTCCGTAGATTAGAGCTTGAGCCAACTTACCGAGCGCAATATAACCCGAGGGTATGAGCACAATACTCCGCAAACCTGCTCGGGCAGCATACGCGGCGGAAGCAGCAGATGTGTTGCCAGTAGAGGCACATACCACTGCTTTTGCTCCACTGTGCTTGGCCATAGTTATCGCCACTGTCATTCCCCGGTCCTTGAAAGATCCAGTGGGATTCGCTCCTTCGAACTTTATATAGACGTCCGCTTCTTTCAGTTTCGATAGACGCGGCGCAAAATACAACGGCGTTCCGCCTTCACGCAACGTCACTACTTCGGCTTCTGCCGGCACAGGTAAGTACTTACGATAAGCTTCTACGACTCCCGGCCAATTAAGCATGGCTATACGAGCATCCTCTGTAGTGGTCACACCTTCTCCTCTTCTTCTTGGAGCATCTACTTATCCTCTATGACACGTAAGTATCGATGGATTTCGCGAACCGGCTCAAGGAGTGATAGAGCCTCAATCGTAGACATCATAGCTTTTTCCGTTGCCAGATGAGTGAGAAACACCAACCTCGCCTCCTCTCCCAATCCCGACTGTTCCATTGATGCGATCGAAACGCCAAACTCACCAAACACAGCTGCTACCTGTGCAAGTACTCCTGGCTGATCAGCTACTTCTAAGGCTATATAGAAGTTTGATTCAAGAGCCTCGATTGGGACAACGCTCACCTCTGACCGTCTCAATCTTCTTTCTGTCGAACCAAAGTGAAGGTTTTGTGCAGCATCGATCACGTCACCCATAACTGCAGATGCTGTTGGAAGTCCGCCCGCTCCTCTACCGTAAAACATCAATTCGCCCACTGCTTCACCTTCAACAAATATGGCATTAAAGGCGTCCCGAACAGAACTCAGTGGATGCGTAGCTGGCAGCAACGCTGGAAAAACTCGTACCGATAGTCTTTGTCCACCCTGATAGTCAACGCGAGCACACTCTGCAATTAATTTAATCACAAATCCGTGACGACGAGCAAACTCCACATCATGAGCAGACACATTGGAGATGCCTTCGCACAAGACGTCTTGGAAACGCACCTTCATCCCAAACGCAATCGACGATAGTATTGCTGCCTTAGCTGCGGCATCGTAACCTTCAAGGTCAGCATGGGGGTCTGCTTCGGCATAACCAAACTTCTGTGCCAAGGCCAATGCGTCATCAAAAGCTAGGGAATCTTCGTGCATCCTCGTAAGGATAAAGTTCGTCGTGCCGTTGACAATTCCTGTTACTCTTGAAAGTCGCTCGCCCACAAGCGAAACCCTAAGTGATCGAATTAGAGGTATCCCTCCAGCTACAGCTGCTTCAAAGAAGACGTCTCGTCCAACCTCTTCCGCCAGCTCCTCGATCTCAAAGTAGTGCTCTGCTAGTAGCGCTTTGTTGGCGGTTACAACGGACTTCCCATTCCTCAGGGACGTCTCTATAAGACCTTTGGACGGTTGAACATCGCCAATTACCTCAACAACTATATCGATCTCTGGATCAGTCACAACCGCTTGAGCATCTGTAGTTAGAAGAGAGTGGTCAATCCATGGATCTCGTTGACGCGTCACATCACGCACAACTATCTTTGCAATCTCTAGGTTCTCACCAATCTTCTCTTTGATCGAATCACCGTTATCAATAAGAATCTTGACAAATGCTGAACCCACGTTTCCGCATCCAAGTAACCCTATCTTCAAAAAGACCTCCTACACAAATGCTTTCCGACCTCAAATATCGTTACGTATCAGATCTTGCAAAGTCTCTCGTCTTATCACAACCCTGTATCCGGTTTCGTCAATAAACACCACGCCAGGGCGCGGTACCTTGTTGTAGTTGGAGCTCATTGAAAATCCATAGGCTCCAGTTACGGGTGTAGCTAGAAGCTCACCACCTTGAATATCCGACGGGAGCCAAGCGTCACGAACAATCACATCGCCAGATTCGCAATGTTTTCCTGCGATCGAGTACTTGGCATCGTGGGGGTCTAACATTCTTTGTACCATGAATGCCTCGTAGCCACTTCCATAAAGAACGGGACGGGGATTGTCGCTCATTCCACCGTCTACGGAGACATAGTCTCGCACTCCAGGAATTCTTTTGATCGTTCCAATCTCATACAGCGTTAGTCCAGCCGTAGCCACTATCGACCTACCAGGCTCTACTACAAGGGTACGACCCTTGGACAAGCCAGTTTTGAATCCATAGTCGTCGAGCGTGGCTACCCACTGATCTATAGAGGGAGCAGTTTCGCCTCTTACATAAGGAACACCAAGTCCACCACCCAAAATAACTTCTGCAATATCAACGTCTGCCAGCAATTGACTCAAGACTTCGACCTCTTGTCTGAAAGAGTCGAGCGAAAAAATCTGCGATCCTATATGTGCATGCACTGCGACCAAGTCCAGTACTGAAGACTTGGACATGTGTCTTATAGCCATCTCTGCATCGCCGTTTTGTACGTTGAATCCGAACTTAGAGTCGTCTTGCCCGGTGCGGATGAACTCGTGCGTATGAGCCTCAATACCAGGTGTAATTCGAACTCCTACTCGAATCGTCCCTTCCGCTATTGCCTCCAGTCTCTCTATCTCATCAAAGGAATCAACGACAACTAGTCCTACATTGTGCGACAATGCAAAACGGAGCTCCTCTGTTGACTTGTTGTTTCCATGAAAGATAATCTTTTCCGGGGTCACTCCTCCCGCCAGGGCAACAAAGATCTCTCCCATGGATGCAGCATCTAAATAGACGTCTTCTTCAGAAACAATCTCAGCCATGGCTTTACAGAAAAAGGCCTTGGCTGCATAAGCAACCTTCCCCGAAAAATGGCCTTTTGCCGCCCTCAGTCGTTGTCTTATATGAGACGCGTCATAGACGAATAGCGGTGTTGAATACTCACGAGCAAGCTGAGAAACTGGCACTCCGTGCAGCAGTAACTCACCCCGACTTGAAATCGATGCACCCTCAGGCAACAGATACGACGGCACCGCACAACTCTCAGGTGACTCGTACAACTACATCTCCTCCACTGCGTCTGCACCAACTAGTTCAAGTCCAACTCGAAGCGCCACCTGGGTCGCCCTCGCCAAGGCTAAGCGACTTTGAACTATGTCATCTGAAAGATCATCTGCAAGAATTGGACAGTCATGGTAGAAACCATGAAAACTACTAGCAGTGCTTTTCAACCATGTGGTTACCTTGTGAGGAGCTCTCTCTCTAGCTGCCACCTCAATTACTTCTGGTAACAATGTAATGTCTTTCATTAATTTAATCTCGCGAGGATGCGTAAGAGTTGCCAGTTCCTCAGACGAGAGTGGTCTAAGAGATACCTTCTTTTGAAATGCCATTTTGAGCAAGGACACTATACGAGCATGGGCATACTGGATATAGAAAGCGGGGTTATCCATCGATCTCTCAACGGCCTTAGTAAGGTCCAGCACTACAGCTTTATCGAGCGAAGACGACAGGCATAGAATTCTTGTTGCCGAGACTCCAAGCTTGTCGACGACAAACGAAAGAGGTATTGAGGTTCCCGCCCTCTTAGACATCTTTACCACCTGATTTGACTCCACCACAGACACCATCTGTCCCAAGAGTATCTCAAGTCTCGTTGGGTCTATTCCAAGCGCATTCATAGCGGCTTTCTGAGAGGCAACCTGGCCATGGTGGTCCGCTCCAAAGATGTCGATGACGCGATCAAAGCCTCGGATGAGAAACTTATTCCTATGGTAAGCTATGTCTCCTGCCAGATAGGTAAAGTCTCCATTTGACTTGCGAAGTACTCGATCTCTAGAGTCTCCGAGGTCGCTAGAGCGTAACCACAACGCTCCGTCTTGCTCGTAGACGAAACCCTTGGCATCCAGCTCAGCGATGGTATCTTCAACGGCTCCAGAGTCCTCTATCGATGCCTGCGAGTACCACACGTCGAAGTTCACTCCGAAGTCTTCCAAGGAAGCTTTTATCTCTTCAATGATGTGCTCGGCGGCCCATCGTCCAGCCACTGCAACCTCAAGAGAACCTTCATATTGTTTTGCGAGATCCACGACGTAGTCTCCCAAATATCCACCCTCTGGGGGCACCGATCCTCCTTTACGGGCTAGGATCGACTCACCTAAACTTCTTATCTGTCCGCCTGTATCGTTAACGTAGTACTCTTTGGTTACCTCAAATCCGCTTCGTTTCAACACTCGAGACAGCGCATCCCCGTAAGCCG
>JAJYGA010000078.1 GCA_021785255.1 Actinomycetes bacterium | reverse complement strand
AGACCTCAGCGACCATCTCGTTACCGTGGTGATTCAGAGTCCCGTCCTAGCTACCGAGATCAAGGTGACAGACCTCAGCGACCATCTCGTTACCGTGGTGCAGGGAAAGATGATTCTTATACTCATGCTCTTCCGACTAGTTCACTTCCTCAAAAAGAAGAAAATGCTTATCCTCAGGGAGGAATATGGTCTTTAGAAGAGTCGTCTAAAACGGGCGTGAGTGCGAGTGGAGCATCTGTATATCCTAAACGAAAGTTAAAACTGCCTGACGAAGTTCAAAAAGAGTTAGGCAAGATGCTTTCGGGCTATCAGCTTCGGGTTTCTAGTAGCGCTCTTCTTGATGCTCTCAACGCTTATGGTCGAGAACGATACAACGAAGCGATTCGTCTGCTTGAGGTGGTGATAAAACACGCACCTGAATCGGTATCGACGCTAGAGTTGCTCGGGCTATCGTACTACCGTGTTGGGAATTGGCTAAAGGCCATAAGTCTTCTAGAGCGCTTTCACAATCTTAGCGACTCTTGCGATCAGGATCCCGTCATATGTGACAGCTATAGAGCACTAAAACGTTGGTTTGAGGTTGATGCTACATGGAAACGCTTGAAGATTGCCTCTCCCTCTAGGGAAGTGATGGCGGAGGGGCGGATCGTGTACGCCTCTTCATTGGCAGAGAGACAGAGATTGAAAGAAGGAATATCGTTACTTGAGTCGGCGATTAAAAATGACAAGCACTCGGATCTTGTGGTGGTAAGACAACTCTATGCCCTAGGTCGTCTTTACGAAGATAGTGGTAACGTATCTAAGGCGAAGCTAATTTACAAAGATATCGTGGCATTTGATAAATCTTTATATGACGCGGCAGAGCGAGTGCTTGCCCTCAGTTGACTTTGCTTTCTTTGTAAGGGCGCTAAGAAGTACTAGTTAGGATGGTGAAATGAGCATAGATTACGAGCAAATTTTAGGTACAGACGCAGCGTACCTATTAGAACACAAGTGTGAAGCCATATTGTCTGAAGTTCTTTCTCATCCGGGTCCAAACTTTATTGACGATGTGTTTTCACAAAGCGACAGGAGTGCCGTAGTGTTACGTAACATGTCGCAGATTTTCAAGACAGGTAGATTAAGCGGAACAGGTTTTGTATCAATTTTGCCCGTAGATCAAGGAGTTGAACACTCTGGTGCGGCATCATTTTCGAAGAACACTCTATACTTCGACCCTAAGAATATCTGCGAGCTGGCAATTGAAGGTGGTTGTTCTGCAGTGACTTCGACGGTGGGAGTTCTCGGTGCAATCTCAAGACGTTATGCTCATAAGATTCCCTTTATCGTGAAGCTTAACCACAACGAACTATTAACTTACCCAGCTCGACATGACCAAGTTATGTTTGCTTCTGTGAAACAAGCGTTTGATTTAGGTGCTGTAGGGGTGGGTGCAACTATATATTTTGGATCTCAAGAGTCCACTAGGCAGATACAAGAGGTGTCGGAGGCTTTTGCCGAGGCGCATCGTCTTGGGCTGTTTACTGTACTTTGGTGCTACTTGCGAAATGATGCCTTTAAAACCCCTGAAGGTGACTACCACTTCGCAGCAGACTTGACGGGTCAGGCAAACCACTTGGGAGCAACCATCGAGGCCGATATTGTAAAGCAAAAGCTGCCAGTGAATAATGGTGGCTATGTGAAGCTTGGTTTTGGAAAAACAGATCCTTTGGTCTACTCCACTTTAACTACTGATCACCCAATCGACTTAACGAGATGGCAGGTCGTTAACTCTTACGCTGGTAGAGTCGGCTTAATTAACTCAGGCGGTGAATCCAAGGGTGAGTCTGACATAAGAGACGCAGTGAGAACGGCTGTGATTAATAAGCGTGCGGGTGGTATGGGTCTGATTGTCGGACGAAAGGCGTTTCAAAGACCCATGAAAGATGGCGTCAAGTTGCTGAACCTAATACAAGACGTTTATCTCGATGAAACTATTAATTTGGCCTAAACCACAAACATTTTTAGGTCAGGATCTGTAGCTAGCTTTGCTACCATCCTCTTTGTCGAAGGAGGATCTAGTCCTTCACATCGTTCGTTGCTATGTCTGCAAGGCATTAGTGAATCCAGCTGCTGGGAACAAGCGTTGAATCTGCTTTGTAATCATCAAAAAACCTATGGTAATCACGTTTTCCATGTCCAATTGGTAGTCAGTTGACTGTGGTGCAGAACCTAGGTTGGCATGTTTTGTTTTGAGAGGATGAAGTCATAAAAGAGTCTTTGAAACGGTAAAGATGCGTCTATCACCGTGCCGTCGTTGTTTTGTGTTTCGGTGGGTTCTGACAGTACAAAAATAGCGGCATTTTTGTTGTTCATCAACCAAAGCGCAGTCTCTTCGGGGGTGTCAGTGATAGAAGTGACGTAGATTCCATAGGTGCGCAACAGTGTTTCAGGATCGCCTCGGAATTGATCTAGGTCTAGACTGTCCAGCGCAAGCGGCGAGGCTCCACTGTTAGTGACCAAATATGGAGTTCCCTGTTCCTGTCCAGAGACGCGAAGGGTCTTGGAGGCGGGAACGGAAGTTATGGACTTTATAGATGATTCCGGCACGTGTTTTACAAGAAGGAACTTTGTGGAGGTTGAAAGGGCTAGATAAGGTTCGGTGTTCACAATGCAGAGGATGTGACCGTCCCTATGTAAAGGATTTGACACCAAAGGTATGGCCTGACGAATCCGCTGCCCCTTGAGAGCTTCCAAAATAAGCAGAATTTCCGCCGAACCCACTAGCTGACTTAACCTATGTAATGATCCGCCGACGTCTCGAACTCTCCCTACTGGAATCGCGCTTGAAGAAACCGCTGACAGTACGTCACGAAGAGGACTTGACTCTATCGTCAGTCGCAAAGCAAGCGGCCAACGGTAACCCTGGATGTCGTCATGACTAGGGTGGTTCAATTGCCTATCAATCTCACAGCCAAGCACAAAAGCTAAGGATCGCATCGGCAAACCATCCGATGAACGAAACATGACTTCATAGATGTAAATACCTGGCTCAAGATCTTCAGTGAGCTGGTGAGGAGTTGGTGTAAAAGACGACTCATGCAAGAAGTTGTGTGAGATTTCGGTTGTTTCAACTCTGATGAGGCGAATAGGTGTGAAGTTTGGCATCTACGATAAGGCTACAAACAGTTCGCGTAGCAAACGACTAAGAGACGGATTAACAGGTTATTTTCGCTTGTGATTTGATAGTTCACGATACTTTTCGTTTCCTGTCACAACTAGATGTCCGCTTATTGAGCGAATCAGGGGACAAGTATGTGCCCATCTGACCCTAATATGTGTAAATGGTTTGGATTCTGGATCTTGACGGCGTGGTATGGCTTTTAAATGATGCTCTCGAAGGATCAAAAGAAGCTATTGAAAAGATTCGGAGTATGGGTTCTGAGGTGCGATTCGTTACCAATAACTCTGTATTGACAGTGTCCTCTTATTTAAAGAAGTTTGCAAGATTTGAAATAGAGGCACATGAATACGAGCTCTTCACTTCATCGATGGCAGCTGCATCGCTTATTGTGCCTGGTGAACGGGCATATGTCATCGGTGGCCCGGGGCTATTGGAAGAAGTCTCCAAGAAGGCCACGCTGGTGAGTGAAGAAGACGCCGATGATCGCAATGCTGGCATCGATGTAGTGGTAGTCGGCTGGGATCGTGACTTCAACTTCTCCAAACTTACCAGAGCTATGTGGGCGGTTGAAGCAGGCGCCCGCCTAATCGCGACAAACTCAGATGCCACTTATCCCACTCCAGAGGGTCTAATACCAGGAGCCGGCTCCGTCGTGGCCAGCGTAGAGGCTGCGTCGCGAGTCAACGCGACTTTTGCCGGTAAACCGAATAAACCGATTGCTGATCTTGTCTCTGGTTCAATCGTGGGCGAGGCAGTCATGGTTGGGGACCGATACTCAACTGACGGACTTTTTGCAAATACCATGGGAGTACCATTTTTTCTAGTGGAAAGTGAAGTATCTGAAGAGATTCCCTCAGATCTGCCACAACCGTACATGGCAGGCCGATCACTTTTTGAAATTGTAGAAGAATACTATTTAAAAAATTGAAACAGCTCTGAATAAGTTGATCTTCTCCCAAGTCTAAGTTATTGGAGCTTTCATCGACAAACCTGGCAAGCCTCAGGAGGCAGACTATCTTTTATGGTTCCTAATACGGCTAGATGTGGCTGAGACTCAGCTCAACTAAGTATTAAGGAAGCGTTGGCAACAAGGAAGGATTGCGAACCTCTGAAAAGGACATCTGAATCCACGCTGCATTTAAGGGCGAAAGAAAGTATGGAGGAGTAAGGTAGCCGAGGCGGTTGTCATAAGAGTAGATAGTGTTATAGCCGCTTGTTAGCCCGCTGGCACCGAAGACTCCTTCAAGGTCAGCGTACTTTTCTGAGATTGATCCTACGATGTAGAGGTTTCCTAAAGCTGGAATACTCCAAAAATGTTGAGCATCAAAACTATGATTTAATGCCAAGATAGCCGCGTAGATTACCGGCGTCGAGCTGCTTTGTCCCAGGCAGTTGTCACTAGTTGCATTTGTCGAGTAAAAGGTGGAGGACAGCTCGGTAAAGTTATTGGATATTAGACCCAGTACGTCAGTTGTTCCACTGTGTGCACATCCTTGGTACTCGAGATCTCCTGTAATGTATATGTTGTTAGCTGCCCCAATCGTTAACTGTCCTGCGAGTCTTCCTTGAGTGAGAGCGTCACCTTCTCCACATGGTAAAGACTGGTGTTCAAGGGTGACCATACCAGTACAAGATAGAGGAGAACTCATGTTTTCAACATATATCACACCATTAGCAGGAAGGGGCAAAGTTCCTGAGCCTAAGCAGTTGGGGTTTGTAAAACCTGATGTAGGTGTCTCCGGGCTATCTACGGTCATGTAACTGCCCGATATTTTTATATAGGTAGGACCTACATAAAGACAACCCCCTTGTTGAGCTGCGTTTTGAAGGGCAGTATTTAGAGATGGGAATGCAAGCGTGGAGTGAAGTGTGGGATCTTGAGGGTTTTGGAAAGAAGGGTTGTCACCTGGGCATGTAACACCACAGACGGGGTCTAACCAATAAGGATGCGAGGGGTCTCCAGACACTTTTGTGGAGGCAGAATATACTCGTCCATTGAAGGTCGGAGTTCCATTGATGTAGTACATATCGTTACTAAAAAGATTGCCTGTTGCTACTGATCCTGAAGCGTAGTACGCCAATAGTCCTGAGCACTTTGACATATCTGGCCCGTATCCATTTGTTGACGGATTGTACTGATCGTATCTGTATGCACATCTACTCTGCGCTTGAGTCTGAGACAACGATGAAACATGTGGAGCGAAGTAGGGGTCAATAACATTCTTATCGGTCATGATCAGGTAGTTTAAAAATCCATCGGGACGTATTCCAACGGTTATGGTGCGGTATGTGGGTATAGAGCCGTGCAGCGCCAGCCCAGTCGAAGTCAAATATACTATGCCGGTGGAAGCGGTTTGGGTAGTATCAGGTGTGTAGTGGTAGTATTCGCCATTGGAATACTGAACTGTCGCCCACCCGGCGAAGGCCGGATTTCCATCGGGGGGTGGGTTTGAGGCACTGTACTGCCAGTAGTTGCCGCTTTGTGAAAGGGCGGTTTGATTTAGGCGATTGATATAATCAGCTACTCCTGCTTCCGCCGCTGCCAGAGCGCGCTGATAGTCTTGTTCACCTTGAGCTATAGGAAGCTGCGCGATGGAGGTGGAAAAAAGTGCCACGGGGATGAGCGTCATCAGCATGATCGCCAGAACAACCAGTATTACCGCATCCCCGCGCGCATCAGTTAGTAGACCTCTTCTTGAGTATTTTGCTGGGCTTTGTCTCTTTCTCATTAGCGTCGACTCTCTTTTTAGGATGTAACTAGGGGACTGAAGGCAACATTTCTTATTTCTATTAGGGAATTTACAGTGGCCAACGGACTGTTTGGGTTTATGGAAGTGGACACGTTGAGTCCAATTTCGGCGATTTGAGAAAGGGTAGTTTGACTAGTGGTACCTAAGGACGAAATGGATAGCAAGGTGGGCTGAGGTTGAGATGGTGTTGGAGCACTGAAGTAGCTAAAGACGTTTAGTCCAACTACGTAACCACCATCTATTCGTGGTACCCAACTCCCACCCTGATACACATCTTCGTGAAACTGGCATGGACAGCCAACATTACCTGGGATTGGAGACGCGTAGGCATGAATTTCTGTTGGAGCTGATCCGCCTAGATTTGCATAAAATGTCAAAGAGGTAGGTGATGCCGAAACAAATGGCGTAATCTGACCCGAGATGCCCGATGGTGTTACGGCTGTGCGGATGTCTTTGGATAGTTGATCAATTATGTTTTGAGCAGATGACGTTGCGTAGAATCTATTCAACGTCTGGTTCTGTAATGTAACAAAGCCGTTCAAGGTATACATGATTAGCATGGAAAGGACAGAGAATATAGCCATAGCGATGGTCAGCTCTAAGAGTGTAAAGCCGCGATCTTCTCGTATGGTGATGCGTGTGTCAACTGAGCGGAATGACAATACTGCCTCCTGCTCCCGATGTGGTTGACACGTACGGCGGACTCGATCCACTTGGAGGATAAACACCTTGAACGGGAGTTCCATTTATTGTTGCCGAGGCTGTAAATGAAATTGCACCAAGAGGAAGGTACACAAGGGACGGGTTGGTTGATGATGTAGATGATACGACTTGAATATTGTACGAAGGTGACGGTCCGGTGCAGTTCTGGTTGTACTGCGGGGTCGTAGTGGAAGTTGGATCCATCATGGATATGGTTACTTGGGCACCGGCTACTTGTTGACCGTTGTAAGTGGCTTCAATTGAGTACGGCGAGTATCCCAGTGTGGCTGTTGTGGTTTGGCCAGGAGAAAGAGGAGTGGGGGAGAGTCCACTGAAGCTTTGAGTTCCAGCTTGGTATGAGTAACATGTGCCTAGCCACACGTAGTCACCTGATGGGAATGGGAATAGATCGTTTATTTGAGTTGGTGTTCCTGAAGGGATCGGATCAGTTATTGTAGTTCCAAGTCCAGCCATCTGCGAGTTAGCTAGCGTAAGGCCCTCTTGAAGAGGCAGCGTATAGTTGGGCAACGTTGTAGGAAACGTAATTGCGGCTGCTTGGTCGTAATAAAACTGATAGTCGGCGGTCTGTGAGGATGCTACTCCTAATGTGATCGATGGGGTAGTGGCACCGCTTGGAGAGACATAGGTCTCACCAAGAATAGGTGTAGAAAGTGTGACATTGTAGTTTCCAGTAGCCAAGAATGGGAAAAATGCGCATCCTGAAGAGTCAGTGTTGACGGTCTGGCTGTAAGGAGTACTGCCACCCGAATTCGTAACGGTTACAGGAACGTTTGTTTGGGCCTGTCCCTTCGCGCCAAGTACCTGTATCGATATGTTGCCAGTGGTCGCCGAGTAGCTTCCAATTGGTGGTGTGAACGTTGTGGACTCCGTTACTGGAGATTCGCCAGCATACATAGCCGGCCAAGTTACAGACTCAGTTGCCAGTAAAACCGGCTGTAAATTGGCACTACCATCTGCAGAAGTTCCACACCCACCTGGTGCATATGCGCCTGGTGCCCATTGGAGTACCTGGGTAACTTTGTATGGAACTCCTGAAATATTGACGATCGTAGTGGACGATCCAAGATAGTTGGTTACTAGCGTTGAGAAAGTATAGTTTGCTTGAGAACGAACGATCTCCAGTTCCTGAGTTGCGAGATTGGCCGCAACCACCCTATTTTGGACATTTCCAGATACCAGAGTAGCCCTTTGCATAAGTGCAGCTGCGGGTCCTAGAACAGCCACGAACATGGAGAAAGCGATGATTACTGAGACGAGGGTAAATCCACTGTCGTCCCGCAGTAATTTACGGTACAGTAGTACTATCTCGCGTGCCTTCACCTTAGAAGATGTCGTCACTGTGTGTGAAAATCTTTAAGAGATATTTGGTATGCTGAATAGCTGCTTACGATTTCTGAGCTACTTACGATTTAGTTAGAAAATATCGTTTGAATACCTTGACAAACCGTTGGTGTTGGGTCATCTGGTACCCAAGTGTGTGCGTAGTTGGGACTGTGGTTTTATAAGTGCCTACTGCACTCGTTCTGTTACTGTAAGTGAGTGGATGAAAAGGATCTGACGATTGCAACATCTATGTGCGCAGTCAGAAGGCTGGAGAGCGTGTGCTTCGTTCTCTTAAGAAGCTGTATACCAAGCTGCACCTTCGGGTGAATGAGACGAAAACTAAAGTGGGATCAGCCTTCGGCCGTAAATTCTTGGGCTACTGCTTTAGGCGGTGGAAAGGAGATACGGTGAAGATCGCTGTTGCTCCCCAGGCGCTCGCCACATTCAAGCAGCGTATACGGCTTATCACACGCCGTGTCAGTGGGCGTAGCATGAACCAGATTGCTGAAGAGCTGCGGCTATATCTGCCTGGGTGGAAGGCTTACTTCTCCCTGGCGCAGACTCCGAGCACGTTCAAAGATCTGGACTCATGGATACGACGTCGTCTCAGGGCGATCCAACTCAAGCACTGGGGACGAGGACCTACGATTTACCGTGGTTTACGGCGTCTCGGAGCTACTCACGAGTTGGCTGCTCTGATAGCAGGAGCAGGAAATCGCTGGTGGCACTGCAGCCTTTCGGACATACACCGTGTCCTAACGGTGAAATACTTCGACAGCATAGGTATTCCCAGACTCACATGACCTCAACTTTTCGAACCGCCCGGTGCGGACCCGCATGCCGGGTGGTGTGGCAGGGGTGCAGCCGTCAGGCTGCCCCCCTGCCGATCACTAGCTTGTCTCGTTGGGTGTCGTAGTCCCAGGTAAAATGCACTCCACCAGCGTTATCTTGTAGTTTCTATCCTGTTTTGTGAATTGGAATCGCAAAGTTCTTTATGCTCGTCCCGGTAGTCCCCTTGCCTATGTAACTGTCTTAGGGTAGCACAGTTGGCAAGCGATTCGGTTTCAAGCGGGATGCGCATTCTCAGCTCAGTCGAGCTAGTTCCTGGTGGTAATGAATAGCCACTAAGAACCTTTTCTAGTCACCCCAAGCGACCTGAGCCACTGCGACCATAATTCCAAAGTATCCAAAGGGCAGCAGATCAGGTTGCGGTCTGACCAAAAGTAGGTCGAGAACTAAACTTGAACCACCTGTATTTTTTGATGCGAGTAGAACGACGTCACCATGGTCATCTATAATGTGAACTCCGTGATCGCCGTCTTTACGAAGAACTAGTCGCGAGTTTTGGTCTTTGACGTTTATTGACGCAGCAAGCGAGGGCCCGCCTCTATTCCATTCGTCGAAGTTGATCTGGACAATTGCATCTAGTGCTTTGTTTAGGATGGCCACGCAGCTATTGAAACTTCCATCTACTGGTACCAAGTAGTTTTCTGAAGAAAGTTTTCCTGGTTTGCGAAGCTGATACACTTCTTGTTTCGGAGTTGCCTGGGCAACTACGACTCCACTTGCACTTAAGCTGTATTGTGCTCCGGAGCACGCGATGACGTACTGTCCTGCGCCATTATTAGTTATACCGCAGTAGGCGCAGTTATCTTGAGCACCTTTTCTAGGTAGCCCACACATCGGACAGTCTAACACCTACTTGTTGTCGACTGTTTGGTGAACTAGCTTGAGATCTCGTTTATAAGATCAACGGCCTCGCGTAACCGGCCGTATGATGTTTTATTGAAAGTGAAGGAGATTTTGTAATGACCCTCCCCGCCCTGCTCTGATAACTCATCAGAGTTAGCATCAATGGCTAGGAAGTCTGCTTTTTTTTGGCAGATGTCGCTAAAGGTCTCCTTCAGTGTGCTAATTAGCAACTCCGATGGTCTGTGGTGTACAGAGATGACTAGCTGGTCTCCGAAATAACGCATCGATTGAAAGTTCGAGTAAAACTTTGTAATAACGGCGCAGGCCGTTTCGACGTCTTTAGCAAAGCTGATTAAACTCAAGTCTTGCTGAGATATGTAACCGTCGTTGTTCAAGGCCTCTTCAATAAATTCAGATAAGAGTTCGAAGTATCTTGACGAAGGTGGTTCAAGCAGAACCAAAGGTGCTAGCTGAGCCTTTCCGGTTTGCATCAAAGTTAATAGTTCGAAGGTCTCGTCCAGTGTTCCGAAACCACCCGGAAGCGAAACAAAAGCATCCGACTCTTTTACTAGCATTAATTTGCGCGTGAAGAAGTACTTCATCTCAACCCTGAAGACACCTACTGTCGGAGCACCTTCGTCTTCAAATGGCAAGCGGATACCAACTCCGAAAGAGTTGTCGCTTCCAGCGCCGAGCATTCCAGCCTCCATTATCCCTGGACCCCCTCCGGTGACTGTCATCCAACCTCGATCTGCCATGGCGTTCGCGAGATCTTTTGCCAGTCGGTATGACTCGTTCGAGGTGCGTGCTCGAGCTGATCCAAAGATGGTGAGCTTGCGACGGTCCTTAAAGGGGGCGAAGATATCAAAGGCAGCTCCAAGCTCGTGCAAAGCCGACGTCAGAATTTTGAGATCTAATCGATCCAAGTTGTTTTCACCCAAGCGAACACTTTGGGTTATGAGTCTTCGAATCAAATCTAGGTTTTGATCTGCGTTGGTGGACCTTACTAGCTCATCAACCAGATCTTTCAAGTTGAACGTGCCATTGCCGCCGATGTTGAGCTCGCTTTGTCTGTACTGCTTGGAGTTGAGATGCACTATAAGACCACTATATATGACTTTTTAGAGGTATTCGTTGGCGTTGGGCGTAAGTAATGAGCTGTTCGTTGTCTTTTGGCTTTTCATTAATAATCCTGTAAAGTGTACTTCGCTGCATCAAGGTCCTACCCAGAGGTTTGGCAATCTCGTTTAGCTCTGCAATGGTCTGCATGCTCGCATGTTCTGAGCCAGCTGAGTGTGAAATGCTCTCTTCCATCAGCGTTCCTCCAAGATCGTTGGCTCCCGCTCTCAGTAGGCTTCGGGCACCGGCAGGGCCAAGTTTTACCCAACTCGCTTGGATGTTGGTAATGGTGTGAGCGTAGGCTAACCTACCTACGGCGTGCATTAACAATGTCTCTCGGTATGTAGGCCCTTTTCTCGCGTTGCCTTTTAGGTATATAGGTGATCCCATATGGACAAAGGGCAATGGCACGAATTCAGTGAAGCCCTTGGTCCTTTGTTGAAGAGTCCTGGTGGCGACGATATGTTTAACCCAGGATTCAGAAGTTTCTACCGTTCCGAACATAATGGTGACATTTGACCTGAACCCAACTTCGTGAGCGATTTCATGTACTTCGAGCCACTCAGCCGAAGTCAATTTATCTGGACAGATAATGTTTCTGATAGGGTCATCCAATATCTCTGCAGCCGTGCCTGGAAGTGTACGGAGTCCCGCTTGATAGAGTGTTTGCAGGTACTCTCTTAGCTCAAGTCCCGAACGTTTAGCACCTTGAAGTACTTCAAGTGCGGAAAATGCGTGGATGTGAATGTCAGGTATCTCCGAAGATATCGTGCTTATCAAATTAACGTAGAAATCGGCGTCAAATGTAGGATGGATTCCACCTTGTAAGCACACCTCTGTCGCTCCTGCAGACTTAGCCTCATATACCTTTGCCAGGATCTCCTCCATGCTAAGTAAGTAGGGATCTCCTCGAAGGTTCAAAGAGAGTGGACCCTTTGAAAATGCGCAAAATCGACATTTGAAGGTGCATATATTCGTATAGTTGATGTTTCGATTGCTGACGAAGGTCACTACGTCCCCGTTGATCTTCGCCCTCATATGATCGGCGAAGTCGACCACTCGTTTGACATCAGTTCCTCTTGTATTAAATAAGGTTTGAATCTGAACCTTGTCTAGCTCTTCCCCGTGTTCAACTACATCGAAGATCTCCGTCAAAGGGTAGTTGCTTCTTTTGGTCTCCAAAGAGAACCAGCGTTCCACCTCGATCTTCGCAGTGGTGCCAGAGCAAAATTCATCTTCTCTAGCTAGCCCGGCGGAGTCGATGTGTCTGAGAAGGTATGGTCGAACTTTCGTAGACACAAATCCATCTTTGCTAACGAATGCCGGATGTAGTGGTGTGCGAGGAACGAGTTCAAAGCCTTCATCTGCCAGTGTTTTGGTAATGATCTCAACGTCAGGCCAGGGCCGTTCTGGATTTATGTGGTCGACGGTAATCGGTGATATTCCACCCAGATCGTCTGCGCCAGCTCTAATTAGGGCAGTAATGTCCTCGGTGAGGTTCGGAGGTATCTGGATGTGAACATCTCGAGGAAGAATAAGTCGCGCAATGGCGACCGACCTAATATGAGACTCCAACGAAGGTCGATCCCATGCTGCCATTGCGGTGTTGTGTTTTGGTATGAAGTTTTGGACTATTACTTCTTGAATGTGCCCATAAGTTCTGTGAAGATCCGCTATCTGCTCGAGAGCTTCAATTCGATCTTGCTCGCTCTCGCCAATTCCAACGAGAATGCCAGTTGTAAAAGGAATCTGTTGTTCTCCTGCAGCTTTGAGCACCTCAAGTCGTTTTTGCGGGACCTTGTCAGGAGCGAGCCGGTGAGCTGCGAGGTCGTTTCGAAGAGTCTCGAGCATCATGCCTTGGGAGACCGAAACTTCCTTTAGGGTACGCAGTTCGCTTGCCGTTAAGGCACCAGCATTTGGGTGCGGAAGAAGATCAAGTTCTTCAAGTGCGATGCGACACGCTTCTACCAAATAGTCAACCGTGGACTCGAATCCGAGGCGCTGAAGTTCGTCTCTTGCGCTTTTATATCGAAGCTCTGGCTTTTCGCCAAGAGTGAAGAGTGCTTCACGGCACCCAAGGCGTCGAGCTGCCCTTCCAAGATCTCTGATCTCCTGAAAGGTCATATAGGAAGTCGTTATCCTTGCGGGAGCCTTGGCGAACGTGCAGTAGCCACAACGATCTCGACACAGCATTGTGAGTGGAAAAAAAGCCTTCGGGGAGTATGTAACTACATGCTCATAGGATTCAAGTTTTTTTTCAAATGCTAATGAAGTCAGTTGTTCTGTTGACGTCGTGCTGTAATTAATCGGCATCTCATCCTGTCTAGCTTGGTTCTTGTCAGTTGGACGATTCTATCCCTTGATCGCATCTCATTCTTTTCACAACATTAGAGACCGTCGATCTCTCAAGTTAAGTACACCACATCAAGTAGCGAGTTCTCTAGCGGCTTCTTTGTCGAGTATCCATGTCGTGTCCCTGGAGAGAATTTTTGAGGCAGGCATATCCGTTGACCGCAATACTTTGCGAACTATCTCCGCCTTAGCGCCACCACTCACGACGATGACAACTTGGCGTGCTTTCATTAAGGCCTCGAAGGTGAGAGTGGTTCTTAGGTGCTTGTTCAGTCCACTGTTATCGAAGTTTATATCTACGTACCTTTTTGACTCTAACGCTTCAGACCCAGGAAATAACGAGGCGATGTGTCCGTCGGATCCGATACCCAGATGTACTACTGCGTTTTCTATGTAGTCATGTACAAACTCTTCGTAGCGGTTGGTAATCTCTATCGCACATTGCCTGAGCTTGGCTATGAGAACTGTATCGTGGCGTTCAGGCTCACCTTCTACCTTTCTTCCTGAGAATAGGTCAGAGATCTTGAGGGAAAGATCTCTGTCTACCATCGGTCTGAAATCTGTTACTACAGCCTCTTGTCGTTGAAAGTGATCTAAGAAATCAGTCCGAAACCAATAATAGTTCGATTCAGCAGAGTCGATTGGAACAACCCTTTCGTCAACTTGTGCGATGAGTTGGCTAGTAAAGTTTGTTGGGACTATGTTATCAGCGACAAGTTCGCCGAACAGCTTTGGTCCTGTTGAACCCCCAGAGACGAAGAGACCTGAGGCGTCGGAGGTTCGTTCTTTCAGGTAGTTAGCGAAGGTTTCGCCAATGGAGTCGGCAATTAGGAGTTCCGGACTTCGCATGTAGTGGTTTTCCTTCCAAGTAAGGAGCTGTTGTCAGGGTTATTTAAATTCATTGTCTGAAGGCTAATTCGGGGAGGTGAATTTAGCTAGCTGGAATCCATAAGGTACCTATGATTTCAAATGGTAAATCGTAGTGCGCGTCTGTCTCTTGAATGCAAAGTCCGCAGATCGCCGTCCGCCTGTGCTCTGAAAAGATCTCCAAAGGTATAGTTCCGGTCAGGAATGGGAACTACTTCAAGCTTGTATTCTTCTATTAACTGTGCCATGACCACAATATCTGGGCCGCCTTTATGCAGTTGACCAGTGGAATGTAAGAATCGTGGACCCAGTCCATAAGTTATGGCATGTGGAGCGAATGAAGAAGCAAGACTTGACTTTAGCGAGAGGCCCTCTTCGTAACGGTTAGGATCGATAAAAGCCCCGACCGTTATATAGTCACCATCATTAACAACTTTTGAAAGTTCCTCATCTATCAAAGAAAGATCAAGGGGCGCTTCTGTGACATAATCTCTGGTTTCCAGTATTGACTTTGTAGCTTCCTTTGCGGCTGCAACATCAGGTTCGTTGAAAGGATCTATTCCAAGGAGTGACCCCAGTATCGCTGTTGTAGTTTCCCACTCGAAGATTTTTGTTCCAAGCTCTCCAATGCTGTTGGGCGATACGTTGACTCTGTAGCGATCTGAAGCTCCTGAATGTTCGTCGTTTGGAACCGGGACAAGTCCGTGTCCTTCT
>JAJYGA010000120.1 GCA_021785255.1 Actinomycetes bacterium | reverse complement strand
TGCTAATCCCATTCTGGCAGAGCCCTTGTGACCCTCCCAAACTCACCCTGGTGCGTGGTTGCAGCTGACTAAATTCCCCACTTAATTCCGAAGTCCCAGTTAAGGTAGTCTTCGTAGATCGCTTCTTCCCGTCATCACAGATCCACCACAACTGCGGAGGTAAATTACAAGGTGCAAAGCTTGCTAAAAGGCTCACCTGTGATACTTGCCACGTCGAGGTAGATCGTGATGACAATGCTTCATTAAATATCCGTGACTGGTCGGATACCAGTCCTGGTCTAGTTGAGGCCAGCGCCCTGTTCGTTCCCGGTCCACTTGGTACAGGCGACAGTTTAGATGATGGGACGACTCATCACCTAAAGAGAGCATGTAAGACCAGTAGCGATACTGGCCGTGCTTGGAGAGGCGAGAACGACCCTCAGACGAGTGAGAATGAAGCCCAAGGGAAGAACCTTGTAAAAGGTGCATCTGGTGAGTAGACTCACCATTTATCATTCAGATGCAACGGCATGAATGCATCCGATACCGGCTTTGAACTCTCACGTTCATCAAGACGAAATTATGCTAGTATTTTCTAGACCTACAAATCGAGATGAAGATGTGTTTAAGACCTAAATTTCTTTAGGCGATCGAGTGAATGACTGGTATCCAGGGTTTGGATGGTGCGGTTTTGCTTTGTGTTTGGGTGCTCGTCCAGTCCGAGCGGAGATGTCGATGTTGTTGATGGAAGAAATTGATCAAGGTCCAAAGCTACTAGATCTTGCGAAGACCTGAGGGATTCACACGACCTTTTTAGTTTAGTCAAGCACATGTACATACGAGTTGAAATTTGACAAAGAAAGGAGAGCGGTATTTTACAAAGGCGTGACGTACTCGATAACTACTGCCTCGAAGAGTTCATTAATTCGCTGGGATCGCTCGCAGAAAATACAAAGAGACGCTATGTCTATGAGGTGAGGCGCTTGGTTGAATTTATGGTAGACAATGACGTGGAATCTCCGGCAGAGATGACGCCGAGAATGATGCGTTCTTTTCAATCGCAACTCGTGAGTAATGGAGCTTCAAAATCACAGATTTCGTCGAATTCGTCAGCGTGCCGTAGATATGTTCGCTTTTTGGAGACGAAAGGAATGAACCTGGGAGCGGTTCTTGCCATGGGACTGGCGTCTTCTAAAGTTCCGACGCGCTTACCAAAGTTTTTAAAGACACAGGAGGTGGACGACTTAATCGACAGAGTGCATACGGGTAGCTACGGTGGAATCCATAAAGAAAGAGACAGCGCGGTCGTAGAGTTTCTCTATGCAACGGGAGTGAGGGTATCTGAACTGTGTAATCTCTTAATAGGAGACATTAACTTCAGTAGTCTTACGGCTACTGTGAGAGGATCCAAAGGTGGAAGGAGCCGCACGGTGATTTTTGGTCAAGCCGCGCTGGTTTCTTTAGAAGAGTATTTGGTAACCGATAGACATATGGTACCTTCAGATGTTGTGGGGAAGTTGAAAGTGGAGATCAGCGGTCATGAACAAGAGTATTTGTTTACTTCGAGTCGCGGATTTAAACTCGACCAGAGAGAGGTAAGGCGAATCTTGGAGAGGTCGGGATCCAAGGTAAGCCCTCATGGACTTAGGCATAGTTTTGCCACGCATCTATTGGATAATGGTGCGGACCTCCGTAGTGTTCAGGAGCTTTTGGGGCACAGTCGTCTTTCTACTACCCAAATCTATACACATGTATCAAAAGAGAGGCTGATTGATGTCCATAGGCAGTCTCATCCCAGAGGTTAAGGTGTAACTGTGGAAGATCTGACGTCGGAAGAGTTGTTTGGTCTGTGGAGCGAGTTCAAAGAGTCAGAGTCAAAGTCAGCTAAGGACAAGCTGCTTATCAACTATGCTCCGTTGGTCAAGTTTGTCGCGGGACGTGTTGCAGTAGGATTACCCCAAAGTATTGACCAGGCTGACTTGGTAAGTTATGGAATGTTTGGGTTGATAGATGCAATCGAGAAGTTCGACCTAGAACGTAAGATTAAGTTCGAGACATACGCTATTGCTCGAATAAAAGGCGCGATAATAGACGAGCTTCGAGCTATCGACTGGGTACCACGATCAGTAAGAGCGAAGGCGCGGACTGTTGAGAAGGCTTATCAGAAATTAGAAGCAAAGCTTCTGCGCACACCCACTGATAAAGAGATCGCTGATGAACTCAATATTACTGAAAAGGAACTTCAGACTATCTTTTCACGTATCTCTTTCATAGGTGTAGTAGCCTTTGATGAGGTGATCTCCAACGGTGACAAGGGAGATGGCACAGTTTCTTTTGGTGATACAATCCCCGACAAGCGAGCAAGTTCTACGAACTCATTTGAACGCGAAGAGACCAAACAGATGTTGGCGGACGCGATAAACAAACTTGGTGATCGAGAAAAAGTGGTTCTTGCGCTTTATTATTACGAGGGCCTCACTCTTGCTGAGATCGGAGAGGTACTGGGAGTAACTGAGAGCCGAGTATGTCAGATTCATACGAAGGCAGTTTTGCAACTGAAATCAAAGTTGGCCGAGTCTGAGCGAGAGCTTCTGTAGTCCTAGTTAGTCCGTTATGCCTTGGTTGACTCTTACTGCGATCTCTCAAAGATTGTCGATGTTTCAGGACGTGATGCTGCATAGATGGGATTACCGTCACTTTTAGCTTTATTTCCGGTTCAACATGTTTTGCCAAAGCGTCCTTGAATGTGCTTGTTGATATGTCAGAGATGACTTCCACGAAATGCTGAACCGGTGCGCCACCTTAGAGTGACACCCTGCTCATGACGGTAGCTTGATCTGTCCCTTGCCTCGTTCCCTCACGCCGTGGCTGGTACGCATTACATCCCAGCCAAGCTATCTTTTGTTGTATATCGTGCAGATACATAAACAACGCCGACGTAAATGCAGCTAAGAATATAATCTCAACCGCCGTAGGACATACGGTCTTTAGACGTGGAGGAATATCGCACGCTAGGTCTAACAAGACACAGCACAGCGACCCGATGAAACGTCAACCAGCCGAGGTCGCATGAGCGACTTTGG
>JAJYGA010000047.1 GCA_021785255.1 Actinomycetes bacterium | reverse complement strand
TAATTCATTAGTACCAGACCAGTCGGTCGCGGTGGCGTGATGGGAGTGATGCTAGGTAACCCCAACCAAAACGGCGGAGCCAGAAGCCCCGTCTGTAAAGGTGGGGAGGTTCACCAAGTCTCGCTATGGATTACGCCGCAGAAACCCGTCGGGGAAAGACACATATATCACTAGATCTGAGCGATATAGCGTACAAACGACTTTTCGCTAGCGACAGTAGGAAATACTCCGATGATCGGTATCTGTTTACGCTAGCGACGATACGTCAAAACCTAATAGACTTCACTCATGAGCGAGGAAAGCCCAGAGCCAACAAATCCATTTGACTTCCTACTTGGTGATCTCATGAAGACGCTAACGTCAAGCGGTATCAATGCACAAGACTTCATTGGGCAGTTTTCACTACTACCTGTAGCAGAGGCTGAGTATGAAGCTAACGTCGACCCGTTGGAAAGAGTAAAGTACGAACAACTCTTTGAACTCGCCCAACTCCATGTCTCCAATATAGATCTCCTTTCCGGCACAGCAGTCTCAAAGGCAAAGTTGGAGTTAGTCAATCCAAGAAAGCTAGTCGACGTCTTGACAAGAGCTTGGTCACCTTACATATCCACTTTGTCTGAAAGCCTAGCCGTGTCTTCTGGCACGCTGCCAGCAGTTGCAGGTATCGACGAGGATAACCCTCTTTCAGCTATCATGAGCCAACTCGGAAGTGCCATGTCACCTATGATCTCAGGTGCTCAAATCGGATCACTACTTGGTCATTATTGCAAAGAAGCTCTTAGAGCTTATGAACTTCCCATCCCCATGGCAGACCTCAGTAAGGTTGTGGTTGTACCTTATTCAATATCTAAGTTTGCTAAAGAATGGAATGTAGATCATGATCAATTAGTTCTTTGGCTCTTAGTACAGGAACTTACCGTGACACTCATACTTGGACTTGAAGACTTCCGCGACAACTTTGACCTACAAATTCGCCTTCATCTAGCTGACATGCGTGCTGATGTTCATGCAATGATAGAAAAGATTCAAGGCATAAATCCAGCTGACCCCGAGGCGCTTCAAGCGATCTTCTCCGACCCAACTGAACTTATAGGCAACGAGATGACAGAGGCTCAGCGCATCAACTATGCAAATATTGAGGTAACGCTCATTGTCTTAGAAGCAGCACTAAATCTCGTAAGCAGAAGGGTCGCTACAGCACTATTTGGCGAGTACTTCCTGATAGATGAGGCGTCCAGAAGACGTCAACTAGACGGACCTCAAGCTAAGATAATCATGGGTCGCATGTTTGGAATCGATATTTCGGCACGCGTAGTTGAACTTGGAAGTGACCTCGCAGCTTTTGTAACTGACAAGAAATGCGAAGCAGAACTTAGCCTTGCTCTTAACAACCACGAGCACCTTCCGACACCTGGCGAGCTTGATGATTTTGAGACTTGGCTCACTAGAGTTAAGTTGCAGAGCTAGTTTTAGCCACTCTAAGTGCTTTCTTGAATGAATTGGTAGATTACAAGTAAGTAATTCACCACATAATGTCGATAGAACCCAATGTAGGTAATGGCCGCAAGTAAAGGCACGCACACATTAGGAGCAATAATGGACAAAGGCGACGGCAGGTCTTACAACTCAGAATTTTCTTGGTTCGAAGTAGAATCAGCCAAAGAGGACACCTCCTCGGACTTCGCATACAAGCATTCCTGGCTTGATGCAAGCCCGTTGAGTCCCGCTCCGCCGACAAATGAACAGTCGGCCGGAGGACCCACTTTGGACTCGCTAAAGCTTCCACCCATAAACTCGGAACTCTCAGAAGAGCAAGCTTCAGCAATGTCTCCTTACCCACATACGTCCTCTCATGATGCAGACAGCTCCATAGAGGACTACCCATACCTCGAAGTTCCCAAAACCGATACTCCCTTCACATACTTCGAAGAAGTACCGGCCATCCATGGGCCAGACGATCCATCGGAGCCTTCAAATAATGCTGAACACGGTTCGACGGAGGAGTCCTATCCTATAGATAAAGATGAGGCAGAGATGCAACCTCTTGACGAAGTACAAGGCAACGAGTCGTCGAGTCCGATCGCCACGCCACAAGAGGTTTGGAATCGTCTCAGTAGAGTCGCGGCTCTTGGACTAAAACCAGGGGAAGCGCTTAAGCCGCCTCCTACATTAGTACAGCAAAATCCCTCCGGACCAGACACTCATCCAGTGGTCAAAGACGTTCAAGAACATCCACGACCGATAGAAACCTACAATGCCGTGCAAGGACTGCTCGAAGGACTTGACGATTTGAAACCCAACATGGATGCTGAAACTCGTCTTGGAAGCGAGAACGCAGAATCCAAAAAGGCAGAAAACGAAGAGGCGGAACGAGACCTCGAGAACCATCCATTTTTTACGACAATGGAACTGAAGAACAAGGTCTTTGAACAGACAGGGCAGTTCGACGAACAGTTTGACAAGACGACTACAAAGCTAGAAAAACAAGGGTGGAACCCAAAGTCCGATGACCTGATTGTAACTGCCAAGCGAAGGTGGGGTCTGAAAAAGCACTAGCTTGAACAACTAAAACTTACTCTTCATCGTTTCCTGAGATCTCCCAATCGACAATCACGCCTTCACGCTCAGCATCCCTCACAACTCTCTCACGGTTTCTCCGAAATTGTGGGTCATGCGCTGGGAGCATCAACAATCGCGCCAGAACTCGCTGTCTGAAATCGTCTACCAATCTCGAATCCCCAGACACTTGGCGCACCTCCCAGTGTGGCGCAACGGATCCAAGATAAACTATGACTACCTTTGCGCGTGGAGGGCTCGCTACTTCTGCTTCCACTTGACACCTCTTCTAGTTTTGACCAGCTCGTCAGAATCCTCTTGACTAGCACCAATGGTAGTCGACCTTAGACCATCTTCCTAACAGACAATACAAGCACGGAAACGATAAGCCAAGGGAATGGTGAACCCTACGTGATCTGCACGCAATGCGAGGAGATCGGCCACAGTAGACGTGGGAGCAAATCACATAAGGAACAAGAAGCACACACTAGAACAAGTCATCGGAAAACTTACAGAAGAACACTGGACGTTCGACCAAGGGAAAGCAACTGCAGCGGTGCCAAGGGCTTTGAACAGAGAAATGACTCTCAGATGTAGGAGGATCTAGCCGGCATCCATTATCGGCATAACTGCATGACGTCTTTGGCTATTTTGATAGCGTTCGAAGCACTTCGCGCGACACCTGCGAACAGCGATCTCCTGCGGTGTCATCCATTGACAGCAAAACTGTCCTTTATAAGACAGCTGCTTCGACAAAAATCTTCGTCGCTTCAAAGTACAAATTTTGTAAGTTATGATATAGACAGCGTATTTCCGTCTCTAACGAAACTAATGGAACGAGAATTCGATGAGTCGCGGCGACTATCACACACGCGGTGCAGTTAGAACCTGGTCGTCCGTTGGCAAAGTGTGTGGAGGAGGAGAGTCTTGTTTAGATTTAGACACAAGGTCAACGAGGACACGTATTTGAAATTGTTGGATGTGCGAGATGCGGACCAAATATTTGCCTTGATAGATGAGTCGCGTGATTATCTCCGAGAATGGTTGCCCTTTGTTGACAACACACACACCGTCGCAGACATACAGGACTTCATTCAGTCCGGACTGCAGAAGTACGCCTCCAATAACGGGGCAGAACTGGGTATAGAGTATCGCGGTCAGCTCGCCGGAGTTCTCGGCCTGCATTACATCAATTGGTCACATCGTACAACTACCCTTGGGTATTGGATAGGAGAAAGGTTTCAGGGCAATGGTCTCATGACAAATTCATGTCGAGTACTCGTTGACACTTTGTTCAAAGAGCACGGACTGAACCGGGTCGAGATACAGGTCGCTCCTCAAAATTTGAAAAGTAGAGCTATTCCCGAGCGTTTGGGTTTCCAAAACGAAGGGTGTAGGCAACAGGTCGAATGGCTCTATGACCATTACGTGGACCACATCATTTACGGAATGCTTGCACAGGATTGGAAGACTTGAAGGAGCAAGAGCTGAACGAGAGGAACTCTCCCTCAGCTCTTTACGCGTTTGCAAACAACATCTGTTGTGAACAGAGCAAAACGTGACTATATTTTTACAAGTTTGAAGGTGAAATTACTTGACGAATCAAGAGTCACCAAATGACGATGTGAATAACGGTAAATTCCAAACATTCAAGCGTTGATAATTTGGAACCAAGTGCTAAAAAGAAAAAACTATGAATACAAGAACTCCTTGTTACTCAAAGGTAATAAGATAGGAACATCTTCACAAGATAGATGATCCTTATACGGGGGGAACATTGGACAGTTCTTGGATGCAGTTTGGACTATGTCGTGACAGTGAGCCTGACGTATTCTTCCCAAGCGATGGCGTAGGAGTTGACAAGGCAAGAAAGATCTGTAAGGGTTGTGGCGTAAGATCGACGTGCTTAGAGTACGCGCTCGGGCTACGGATAGAACATGGCGTCTGGGGCGGTGCTTCCGAGCGAGAGAGACGCAGAATAAATAGGCGTCGAAAACTTGCAACCATTTCAGAGCCGAAATCGGCATAACCTCACCTGGTGAGACTCTACGCTTGGAGACGGAAGGAGATCTCACTGTGATTGAGTGCGTCGTAAATATTTCAGAGGGCTCTAACTACAAAATTCTTTCGGACCTTGCTAGAGTCACAAACAGAAGTCTCTTAGATCTTCATTTCGATCCCTACCACAACCGATCTGTGCTTTCTCTAGCCGGACACCACCTAATCGATGACCTCAAAGAGCTCTCAAGATACTGTCTTGAACACCTAGATCTCAGCAGCCACCATGGAGTGCATCCCCGTCTAGGTATTATCGATGTGGCTCCATTTATTCCTAAGCTTCAGTCAACTTTTGAAGAGGCGGAAGAGCTTCGCCAGAGGTTTGCAGAGTTCCTAGATAGTGAGATCGGAGTGCCATCGTTTTACTATGGAGACGAGCGCTCGTTACCTTACGTTCGGAAACATGCATTTCAAGACTTAAGTCCTGACTTTGGGCCTTCTAGACCACATCCAACTTTAGGAGCTTCATGCCTCGGCGTTCGACCGCCTATGATTGCCTACAACCTGACATTAGACGCGGACATTGAGAGTGTGCGAAGACTTGCCGCCACCATCCGTTCATCAGACGTGCGAGCCTTAGCCTTCAAAGTTGGCGAGTTTGTCCAGCTATCCACCAACCTCATCAACCCTTCAAACTACGGTCCAATGGACCTTTACTTTGACATTCGCAAAGCGTTCAAGGTAATACGAGGTGAGTTAGTGGGAATTATTGATGAAGAGTACTTGGCCAAGATTCCGCCAAAGTATCGTCCAACCCTTGACATCTTCACTGAAGACACCGTCCAATCTCGGCTCAAACATGGATATGAGTCGCCGCTCCTTTAACGAACGTCAAGTGCGATAACGATCAAATGCACAACTAAGAAAAGCGAGTGCTAATTACTGCAGACAAGCGCTCCCGATCTCTTTTTAGTTTCCGGCGCTCTCTTTCGGAAAGACCTCCCCAAATACCAAACTCCTCGTCACTCGCTAATGCATACTCAAGGCAGTCCACACGGACATCGCAGCTCCGACACATGGCTAAGGCTGACGCAGAGGGAACTCCTCTTTGGGGATAAAACACCGCATTACTTGCGCCTTTACACTTAGCTCGATCAAACCATGCCGAATCGTCCTTAGTCGTCTTACGAGGTACTCCAGAAAATGCGTACATTCATCCCCCTCTAGTAGTTGTTTCGAGCGCACCGTCAACAACTCGGCGCAAAGTTGGAGTAATTCTAACGTGACAGTAAATGACCCTTCTCACCCAATAGAGCTAGACGTAGTACGAGATCTCTAAACAATCCTAAGCAAATCGCTACTGACGTCAGATTGAACCAGCTGCCATATGGCAAAAAAGACTAGGTAGCAATAAGATGGTTATGTTCGACATGGACACTTAAAAGAAAGTGACTTAAATTGAGCCTTAATGTCCATTTTCATAGCTACGATGCCGTGATCGTTGGTGCAGGTGGTGCCGGTCTTCGTGCCGCCATCGAAGCGTCAGGAAAATGCAGAACCGCGGTACTTACTAAGCTTTATCCCACAAGATCACACACAGGTGCCGCACAAGGCGGAATGTGTGCCGCATTAGCCAACGTCGAAGAAGACTACTGGGAGTGGCACGCATTTGACACGGTAAAGGGTTCCGACTACTTAGGCGACCAGCCAGCCATTGAAATCATGTGTCAAGAAGCGATTGACGCCGTTATTGATCTAGAGCACTTTGGCCTCGCCTTCTCCCGTACGCCAGAAGGTAAGATCGACCAACGACGATTCGGCGGTCACACACGAAATCACGGAGAAGCCCCTGTACGCCGATCCTGTTATGCAGCTGATCGAACCGGCCACATGATACTTCAGACCCTCTACCAGCAGTGCGTTGCCAGAGACGTAAACTTTTTCAATGAGTTTCAAGTATTTGACGTACTTTTCGAAGGTGAAGGGAAAGATCGAAGATGTGCAGGTGTGGTTGCTTACGAACTCGCCACCGGTGACCTTCATGTATTTGCTTCAAAAGGTGTGTTATTTGCTACTGGAGGGTACGGGAAGATGTTCCGAATCTCCTCTAACGCTCATACACTTACAGGCGACGGACCAGGCGTACTATTCCAAAATGGTCTGCCCATGGAAGATCTCGAGTTCTATCAATTCCATCCCACTGGCATCTATGGACTTGGCATTCTTCTAACCGAAGGAGCACGCGGTGAGGGAGGAATCCTGAGGAACGGTCTAGGAGAGCGATTCATGGAACGCGTTGCTCCCACAGTCAAGGATCTCGCACCTCGAGATATGGTCTCCAGAGCCATTCATGCCGAGATTAAAGCGGGGCGAGGAGCAGGCCCCGACAAAGATTACGTATATCTCGATCTAACCCACCTTCCACCGGAGCAGATTGACGCCAAACTTCCTGACATTACCGGCTTCGTCAGAACCTATCTTGGAATCGAACCCAAGAAAGATCCAATTCCCATCCAACCTACAGCTCATTACGCTATGGGGGGAATACCAACCAACGTTAACGGCGAAGTCGTAATAGATACAAACAATACAGTTATGCCAGGACTATATGCAGCTGGCGAATGCGCTTGTGTTTCCGTTCACGGGGCTAATAGACTCGGGACCAACTCTCTCTTGGATATTGTAGTTTTCGGTCGCCGAGGAGGTCGCTCCATGGTTCAATTTGTAAACACGGTAGACCATCCTAACGTCACTAAAAGCGCTGCAGACAAAGTACGAGATCGCATCGAACAAGTAAAATCGTCTACGGGCGGTGAAAAGGTTGCTGAGCTTCGTACTACGTTACAAGAGACGATGACAAGAAACGCTTCCGTAGTGCGAACCGAGGAGTCTTTAACTGAGGCAAAAGCGACTATCGATGATCTCAGAAAGAGATACCATGGCATCTCAATAGACGACAAAGGATCAATTTTTAACAGTGATCTCGTCGAAGCACTTGAGTTATCACATCTGCTTGATCTTGCAAACGGTTTGGTTATGGGTGCTCAAGCTCGTCAAGAAAGCCGCGGCGCCCATTGGCGAGATGACTTCCCCACTCGTGATGATGTCAAGTGGATGAAACACAGCTTCGCATACCAAGATAATGAGGGTAACATCACTTTGAAGTATAAAGACGTTGTTGGTGGTAGATATCAGCCGATGGAGAGGAAGTACTAGTGGCGATCACGTTGAGTAAAGGAAAAGCTGTAGATGCTATGCAGCTTTTAACGGTTCACCTGCGCATAAAACGCTACAATCCAGAGGTGGATAGTCGTCCTCATTGGCAGGAGTTCGAGATCCAGGCCAAAGCTGCAGATACAGTCCTAAACGCTTTACACACTGTCAAATGGACCCTAGATGGAACTCTGTCTTTCAGAAGAAGTTGTGCTCACGGGGTTTGCGGCTCAGATGCAATGGTGATCAACGGCCAAAATAGACTGTCATGTGTCAATCTCATCTCAGATGTGGGTACGGATCTGGTTATTGAACCCATAAGAGGTCTACCGGTGATTAAAGACTTAATTGTCGATATGGAACCATTTTTCGCTCAATACAGATCCGTCGTCCCCTATCTCATCGCAGACGATGATCCTGGTTACAAAGAGAGATACCAGTCGCAACAAGATCGTGAACGATACGACGACACTACAAAATGCATACTCTGTGCTTGTTGTACCACTTCTTGTCCCGTGTATTGGGCAAACGGTGACTATGTAGGCCCTGCCGCCATCGTCAACGCTCATCGCTTCATATTTGATTCCCGAGACCACGGCACCGAACAACGCTTGGACATTTTGAACCAAAAGTCTGGAGTGTGGAGATGTCGGACGGCATTTAACTGCACTGAAGCCTGCCCTAGAGGGATAAAGGTCACACAAGCAATCGAAGAGGTGAAGCGGGCAATCCTATATGATCGAGCATGAGATATGAGTACGACCAAGCTTGACGCGCTGCTAGATGATTTCAATAATCGTTTCAACCTTGAGCCATCTCCGAAACACGTTGTCGACGAAAAGGGGAGTCTTGCCCTTCGAGTCTTGGTGTTAGAAGGTGATCTGTCACCTGGGTGGGTGGTGCGAATTACAGAGGGTCGTGTTATATTTGAGGCTGATCCAGATCACGTGAGCAAAGCCGACGTCGAGGTCAGGATCAGGAGTTCAAGCGATGTGGAGTCTCTTATCTCGGGTGCAGCTTCATTAGAGAAGTTCTTTGAGGAGGGTCGTCTCAAGTTTAGTGGCGACTTTTCAGCACTCTCAAAAGTATCGGCCCTCCTCGACTCATTGATAATGCGTGCGGAGACTCGTCCATGAGAATTAGGCGAAAGTCAGATCGATCAAGATTACCATCTTCTCCTGGATGGTACGACGATGGATCAGGATCTCTTAGGTACTATAGCCGACTTGGATGGACCGAAAGAACAAGACCCTTACCAAAGTATGTGGATCTACCTGGATTCTCGAATCTTCCTCCCTATCGCATCAAGTCAAAACCCAGGACCAAAACTCACATGCGGCGAGGCATATCGATCGCTATCGCCCTAATCCTAGCCGTTAGCGCACTGACGCAAATGTCAACATTTTGGAGTTCAACAACTAAGTCAAGTAAGTTTGTTCCCTTGATATCGGATCAAGGATTTGACAAAACAGTGACGCGCACGTGTTCAACCATTCTGCCTCCTCAACCATCGATTGCCCTTACTGGTGCTCAATACTCTTCCACCACGGGAGCATTCACATATTTGAACTCGCCTTTCCAAAACCTCTCCAAAAAAGTCCTCCTAGCAGCTGAAAGACACAACAAAGCACTATATGCCGACTTGGTCAAGATAGATAAGAAGTTCAAATCCCTTCCACCGTATCCCGGTTCCGAAAGTGCCGTTACCACCTGGATTAATGCATGGACAGCTGCCGCTGGGGCCCTAGCTGCTTACAATAAGGATCTAACAAGTCACTCCTCGACCACTAGAGCCGACTACAAGACAGCTGCCGCTGATCTTGAATGGATAAATATATTCTCCAAAGCTAATGCCCTTAATAGCTGCGCAGTTTTCTCGACAGAACTGTTCTAAAAGGCTATAGTTGTTGCTAATCGGCAACTTCCGAAAAGGAGGCGAAGCATGAGCAACGCTGGAGTAATCGACGATCATATGCTCGAACACTACAGAGGGCTACTTGACGCTGAAGACAGCGCATTTAATGCAGTAGAGCATGCGTACGAAGAGGGAGATCGCGAGAGATTTCAAGAGGATCTTCGACTCTGGAGAAGCTGTATAGAAGCCAAGTTGGACTATTTGGAAAAACGCGGATTTGCTCTTTTAGGTCAAGAGTGGCGACAGTGTTTAGAGTATAGATCTCATGCCCACGCGTAGCTAAACAAAAGGACTATCAAGCCTATCCAGAAACCTTTAGCAAGTCTCTATCGCATCTGTTCATTGGGGCAGTCGGTCGGGTAGGGTTTAAACATGCCAATTTAAACGTCCCCACTGAGCAGCTATACCTTGCCCGAAACCACTTGAGAACTGCACGGTAGAGACATGTCTTCTAGTAGCGAGCCTAAACAGTCGTAGCGTTCGCCTTTCATTGAGTACGGTCCCGTTGATCTCCACAAGTATCCAACGGTATTCACCTGAACTCTTCAGTTAACCGTTGGAATAGAATCGGTTCCAACGCCAACTCAATAACGTAAAACGTACCGTCTAATCTCAGCGAGACTATCTCTTGCTCATAAATTGAAGCTGCCCCTTGTTGTGTTCAAGATACGGTTTTAAGACCTACCGATTAGTTCTTTCACTTCTTCTCTTTCACCCAACAACTCATCGGTTGTCTTTGCGATGGCTGCGCGGGCAAACTCGTCATGACTTAGTCCTTCAACAACCCTACATGTAGTCCCATCGGAAACAACAGGAAAGCCGAACTGAAGTCCCTCTGGTACCCCATACTCACCCTTTGAGCACACAGCCAGTGAGACCCAATCACCTTGCGGGGTAGGCGTCATAATCGAGCGAACAGAGTCCATCACTGCATTTGCGGCAGAGGCAGCAGATGAAGCACCGCGGGCATCGATAATAGCTGCTCCGCGCTTTTGTATGGTAGAGATGAAAGGACCCTCAAGCCAGGTTCGATCAGACACCACAAACTCGGCCTCTTTGCCACCAATTTTGGCATTTTCGAAGTCTGGGAACTGGGTTGACGAATGGTTTCCCCATATCGCAACATTCGTAACCTGGTCAACTCCAACTCCAGCCTTTTTAGCGAGCTGGGTAACCGCCCGGTTTTGATCAAGTCGCGTCATTGCAAAGAATCTATCAGAAGGTACACCATCGGCGTTTTCACGTGCAATTAAAGCGTTTGTGTTACATGGATTGCCGACAACCAACACTCTTACATCAGATGCCGCTTTCTTTGCGATGGCTTCCCCTTGGGGCTTGAAAATACCACCATTAATCGAGAGAAGATCGCGTCTCTCCATACCCGCTTTACGAGGTACAGAACCAATTAAAAGAGCCCAGTTGACTCCGTCAAAACCACTTTCAAGGTTCGACGTTAAGTTCATCGATTCGAGCGTCGCGAAAGCACAGTCATCGATCTCCATGGCAACACCTTCAAGGGCTTTCATCGCCGGTTCAATCTCAATTAGATTGAGGCGAACTTTAGTGTCAGGTCCAAACAGTTCTCCAGACGCTATCCGAAAAAGCAGCGAATACGATATCTGTCCTGCTGCACCTGTTACAGCTACTTTGACCATTGATGCACTCATAAAACACTTCTCCTTCAAACTTACAGACGATCCACGATCGCTGACGCAAACTCGGAACACTTGACCTCTATCGCTCCGCTCATCAATCGAGCAAAGTCATAGGTAACTACCTTGTCAGCTATGGTTTTTTCTATAGCATCGACAATATTTGTCGCCACATCAAACCAACCAAGGTGCTCAAACATCATTACTCCCGATAAAATGAGCGACCCGGGGTTGACCTTATCAAGACCGGCGTACTTCGGAGCAGTGCCGTGGGTAGCCTCAAATACACCATGTCCCGTGATGTAGTTAATGTTTCCACCCGGGGCTATTCCAATTCCTCCTACTTGAGCTGCCAAAGCATCGGAAAGGTAGTCGCCATTTAGATTCATGGTAGCAATGACATCAAACTCATCTGGTCTCGTAAGTACCTGTTGTAGCGTAATGTCAGCGATGGCATCTTTCACAAGGATCCTATCTCCCGGTTTCCCACCGCAGTCATCCCATGATACCGCCACGTCGCCAAACTCATCGTTGACGAGTTCGTATCCCCATCCTCTAAAAGCTCCCTCTGTAAACTTTTGAATATTGCCCTTATGCACCAGAGTCACTGAACGGCGGCCTCGAGCAACGGCGTAATTTAATGCTGCCCGAATGAGCCGCTTTGATCCCATCTCCGATATTGGTTTCACACCTATTCCAGAGTCTTCTCGTATATTCCAACCAAAGTTGTCCAGCAAAAACTTTCTCAATTTAGAAGCCTCTGGAGTAAACGCCTCGACCTCCAACCCTGCATAAACGTCCTCGGTGTTTTCTCTAAAGATAACCATGTCCACCTTCTCTGGATGCTTGACCGGTGAAGGGACTCCAGCAAAATAACGAACAGGGCGAAGACATACATACAGGTCAAGAAGCTGGCGCAAGGCCACGTTCAACGATCTGATTCCTCCACCAACAGGAGTTGTGAGTGGACCTTTTATACCAACTAGATACTCTCGAAACGCCGTAACGGTATCTTCTGGGAGCCACTCTCCTGTCTCTTTGAAGGCTTTCTCTCCTGCCAGGACTTCAGTCCATTCAACCTTGCGTCCGTGTTTAGCACAGGCTGCATCAAAGACAAGTTGTGAGGCTGGCCAGATATCAACTCCAGTTCCATCTCCTTCAATATATGGTATTATCGGATTCGATGGCACCCGAAGAGCACCGTCTGGGGAAGTAGAAATTTTCTCAGGCATGGTCACATCCTAGCCACCGTTGGGCGTCGCGTCTAATCTAAAGAGAGCAATGGCTCACATGTTTTGGCAATCGAGGAAGTTCCTCTGGGATTATCTTGGGCAGCAGCACCAAAGCCCTGCCTCACATATCGACTCGCATTATGAGAAGAACTGGCGGAAACGTCTTCGTGAGCAAATAGCTCATTGGAAAAATGGTCTCAACGCATCGTAGATTTCATGAGTCGACTCAGCAGAGTTCATCGAATATATATGGACTCCAGGAGCCCCATCTTCCAGTGCCCTGGTACAAAGATCAACGGCGATCTCCACTCCAATTTTCCGCATCTCTTCAGGATTATCTTCACATGAATCAAACAGTTTTGCTAATGAAGTAGGAACTGTAGCCCCTGAAAGAGCAGACATCTTCCTTAGGGTTGCCCATGATGTTGGAGCCATCACCCCAGGAATGATAGGCTTTTGTACGCCCAGTCGATGCATATCTTCACAGAAGCTGGAAAATACCTCATGAGAAAAGTAGAACTGAGTAATAGCAAAGTCAGCTATCTCTAATTTGTTCTTCAGATATTGTCTATCTGACTTTAGACTCGGCGAGTCTGGGTGACCTTCTGGATGGGCAGCGACAGCGACACCAAAGTTGCCAATACCTTTCGCCAAGCTCGCTAGCTCCGACGCGTAAGTCAACTCGCCTTTAGGCAAAGACTCAGCTGACTCCAAAGGAGGATCCCCTCTAAGAGAGAGTATGTCAGTTACTCCGGATGCCTCGTAGTTCCGTAGTATCAGCTCTAACTCTGCCTTTGAGTGAGCCGCACATGTCAAGTGCGCCATAGGCAGTGTCCATCCCTGGTTTGCTAGATCGACAACCAAAGCATGCGTTCGATCTCTGGTCGAACCGCCGGCTCCATAAGTTATCGATACAAAGTCAGGACCAATCGCCCTAAGAGCTTCCAGCGCCACCTCAAGCCGTCGTTGAGCCTTCTCACTACGAGGTGGCCAGAGCTCAACAGAAAAAGTAGCTGATCGTCCATAAACCTTGGACACCAAAGGCGTACTCACCTTAACTTATTCCCTTGGAAGCGGCCAAGATCGTATTTTCAATTAACATCGCTCGAGTCATTGGTCCAACACCACCGATTCTTGGAGTTATCATGGAAGCGACCTCCCCAACCGCGTCTTCCAGATCGGAGATCAACTTCCTTCCCTCAAAGAACGTTCCTGCTCCGACGACAACAGCTCCGGGTTTTATAAACTCTTTTTTAATGATTCCAGGAACACCGGTTGCTGATATTACTATCTCCCCTTCTCGGATGATCTCTCCAAGATTTTTTACCCGAGAGTGAACCACAGTAACAGCCGCGTTGCACCCTGGCAATGCCGACGACAGTAAGAGCGCCAATGGCCGTCCGACGGTAAGGCCACGTCCGACGACTACTACGCGTCTGCCTTCGATTAAGACACCATTTCGCTGCAGCAGCTTCACAATACCTGCTGGAGTACAGGGAAGAGGTCCGGGTTTCGACATAACCAACCTACCAAGATTCATTGGATGCAGTCCATCTACATCCTTTCTCGGTTGGATCCTTTCCAGGACTTCCTCTTCAAACTCACCTACAGGAAGGGGCAACTGCACCAAAAACGCGCTTATCTCCGGGTTCTCATTGAACTCATCAACCACCTCAAGTATTTGAGACAAAGAGGCATCAGCCTCTAGGTGCCTATGGAACGAGGCTATTCCCACCTCCTCGCAGTCTTTATGTTTCATTGCAACATAGTTAGCACTGGGTCCATCATCACCCACGAGAACGGTTCCCAATCCGACTTTGACCCCGTTTGCTTTCAGCTCATCTACCTTGCGTTTGGCTTCAAGCTTCATCTCATTGGCCAGCGCTTGACCATCTAGAATTAGAGCTGACAAATCCTTACCTTTCCTAATCCATATAAGAGGGATAACTGACCAACAAAATACACGTCACACCTTTTTGAATCAATGCCTAAAGTGACGGTTGGCAGCAAAGGCGAATGAGATACCAAGTTCCGTCGCTCTTGCAGCGATTTCAGCGTCTCTTATTGATCCAGAAGGCGCAATCACCGCAGACACACCAGCCTCTGCCAACGTCTCTAGTCCATCTGGAAATGGGAAAAATGCGTCTGAGGCGGCTACAGCGCCGATAGCTTCAGGTCCCGCTTTAGTCACTGCAATTTTGGCTGAATCCACACGGTTTTGTTGTCCACACCCGATCCCAACTGCTTTTTTGTCTTTCACAACCACTATCGCGTTCGAAGAAGTCGCTGCACACACCTTCCAGGCAACTTCGAGATCTTCAAGCTCTTG